>DASYXE010000412.1:0-3992 GCA_035935375.1 Gemmatimonadaceae bacterium
GTTGTCACGACCACACCGCCGTCCGCCGCACGGGCCAACCGCTCGGCCGCCGCACCACGCGCCTCGAGCGCCGGCGCGAGCGTGTGCGCCCACCGCCCGTCGCTGCGCATCGCCGCCGCGCGCGCACGCCACTCGGACGCATCACGCGGTGCGGACTCGTACCACGCCGACTCCGGTCCGCCGTCCCTCGCTGCACGTGCGACGTCGGGCATCGCGAGCGGCAGCGACAACACCCGCAACTCGCTCATGCGGGCGAATCCGAATCGGCCACGCGCGCACGGCACCCGGCCAAACATCGGCCGCGACGGACCGCGATTTCGAGACGAGGGAGTGGCATCACTTGTGGTACGGTTCGCCGCGCCCGATCGTCCCGGCGCGATAGAGTTGTTCCGCAAGCACCAGCCGCGCGAGCTCGTGCGGCACTGTCCATCGCGCGAACGCCAGGGTGAGCGTCGCCCGTCGCCGTACATCGTCCGACAATCCGTACGCGCCGCCGATCAGGAAGGCCACGTCGCGTCCGGCATCCCGAGCCCCACGGAGCCAACCGGCGAACTCCTCGGACCGCATCAACGTTCCCTCGGCGTCGCACGCCACGAGCACGTGCACCGGGCCGGCCGCCGCGAGCAGCCGTTCGCCCTCGCGTGAACGCACCTGGTGCGGCGACCGTCCGCGCGCCGGTTCCTCGCGCACTTCGCGCGCGTCGAGCGGCCAGTACCGCGCCGCTCGCCGCTCGTACTCCGCGATGGCAGCCGCCAGATCGCGGTGCCTGGGCTTGCCCACGGCCGCCACGATCACACGCATCAGCGGCCCGTCCCGACACCGCGCGCCGCCGCCGGGCTTCCGTTAGGCGTAGATGCCGCGCAGCCGGTGCACCGTGGCGACGCGCGAGATCGACAACATGTATGCGGCCGTGCGCATGTTGACCTTGTGGCGCCGCGACAACTCGAGCACCGCCCGGAAGCTGTCCTGCATGATCTGCTGCAGCCGGTCATTCACGCTCGCTTCCGTCCAGAAGTAGCCGCCGCGGTCCTGCACCCACTCGAAGTACGACACGGTCACGCCGCCGGCGTTGGCGAGAATGTCCGGGATCACGAACACGCCCTTTTCGTCCAGGATCGCGTCGGCCGGCGCAGTGGTGGGACCGTTCGCTCCCTCGCAAATCACGCGCGCGCGAATCTTCGACGCGTTCTTGCGCGTGATCACGTTCTCCAGCGCCGCCGGCACCAGCACGTCGACCTCGAGCGTCAGCAAATCGTCGTTGGTGATGCGATCGCCCTTGCTGTATCCCTCGAGCGACTTGTTCTGCTTCGCGTACGCGATCGCGTCGTTGACGTCGATGCCCTTCGTGTTGACGATGCCGCCCGAGCGATCGCCGATCGCGACCACCGTACACCCTTGCGTCTGCAACAATTGGGCAGCCACCGAACCCACGTTCCCGAACCCCTGCACCGCCACCGTGGCGCCGGCCACCCGCATGCCCAGGTGCTCGAGCGCGGCCAGCGTGACCAGCATGCACCCGCGTCCCGTCGCCTCGCGCCTGCCTAACGAACCGCCCATCTCGACCGGCTTGCCCGTCACCACCGACGTCACCGTGTGCCGCATGTGCATCGAGTACGTGTCCATCACCCACGCCATCACGCGCTCGTTGGTGTTGACATCGGGAGCCGGCACATCCGAGTCGGGGCCGAGGATGCCGATGAGTCCGGCCGTGTATCGGCGCGTGATGCGCTCGAGCTCGGCCACACTCAGCTTGAGCGGATCGCAGATCACACCGCCCTTGGCACCGCCGAACGGAATGTTCACGACCGCGCACTTCCACGTCATCCACGCAGCCAGCGCTTTCACTTCGTCGCGATTCACGTTCGGATCGAAGCGAATGCCGCCCTTGGCCGGACCGCGCGACGTATTGTGCAGCACGCGGTAGCCGGTGAATACCTCGATTTCCCCGTTGTCCATGAGAACGGGGATCGACAGCGTGATCTCTTTTTCGGGGTGGCGAAGAATCTTGTAGAGGCCCGGCTCCAAATCGAGCAGCTCGGCTGCCCGGTCGAACCGCGACATCATGTCCTCGAAGGGGTTGTCCTCGTTCAGGAAGCGGTCCTTGTCGGGCCTGACGATCTTGTCGGTAGAGAGTCTGAGATCGGTTGTCATGTGTGAGGTAAGGACGGATGGCCCAACGCGGGCGGCCGCACTCCGGGTTGGTCGTGTCGCGCCGCGAGCAGTAAGGCGAGGAGGGAGTCCACCGTGCCTTGTCCGGACTCGAGCGCGAACTGCTGGGAAACATACCACAACGACAGCGCGGCGCGAGGCCAGAGCGGGGCGAGCTTCACTGCGTCCTTGAGCGTGCACAGGACCATGCTTGCACCCGCCGCGCCGCGCTGCACCGCGGACACGTCATCGTCGGTAAATCGGTGGTGGTCCGCGAACGCGTGCAATGTGACGACGGCGCCCGCGGCCTCGAGTTGCGACACGAGGGTGAGCGGGTCGCCGATGCCGGCCACGAGATACACCCGCTCGCCTCCGAGCGAGGCCAGCGGGCGCGTGTCGGTTGCGCCCACCTGGTGCAGCTGCCCAAGCGAGAGCGACGCCACCGCTACCGGAAGTCCCGGCCGGATGCGGCCGAGCTCGCCGACCAAGGCCCCGACCGCATCGGACGAGACGGCACGGCGGGTCACCACCACAATGGTCGCCCGCGCGAGCGCGCCGAGCGGTTCGCGCCATGGACCTGCGGGCAGCGGACGCGCCGGCAGTTGCCAGCGATCGGCGTTGATCAGCACGACGTCCGCATCGCGGCGCGCGCGGCGGTGCTGAAACGCATCGTCGAGCACGGCGACGTCGCAGCCCAACGCGCGGGCACGCTTGACGCCTGCAACGCGGTCGGCCGCAATGACGACGGGGATCTCGGGATTCACCTCCCGGTGGACGAGCGGCTCATCGCTTCCGTATCCGCGCATGACGATGGCCGGGCGCGCGCCGCGCTCGACGAGCCGCGCAGCGAGCCATGCGGCTGCGGGGGTTTTCCCGGTGCCTCCCACGGTGAGATTGCCGACGCTCACCGTCGGCAGAGCGAGGCGGACCTGCTCGACGAGACCGGCATCATACAGTGCGCCGCGAACCGCCACCGCCCCAGCGTACGCGAGCGCGAACGGCCACAAGAGAGCGCGAGCGGCGCGGGCGCTCGCGTCGTTCGCATACCACACGTGATCGGTCACGTGCGGATCAATCACGGTTCGCCGCCGCGCTCGTTTGCTCCATGAGGTCCGTGAACTTGGGCGCCTGACTCACGGCCTCGCGGGCAGTCGCCGCGTCGGCGATGGTCGGCGTGCCATAAGCGATCGTGACGCGCGCGAACGGTTTCGGGATGAGAAATGTGTCCCAGCTCGAGAGCCGCCACGCGCGGGATGCGGCAGCGCTGATCGGGATCACGGGTGCGCCGGTGCGCTGCGACACGATGAGCACGCCCGGCGCGAACGTGTGGGCCGGTCCGCGCGGGCCATCGGGAGTGAATGCCCCGTCGCCGCCCTCGTCGACCGCGCGGCACATGCCCAGTAAGGCACGGTCCGCGCCGCGCGACGACGAGCCGCGCACGGTCTTGTAGCCTAACGACATCGCGACGCGCGCGATGAGCTCGCCGTCGCCGTGCTCGCTGATCAGCACCGTGATCCCCTGGCGACGTTGGACCCACAGGAGCGGCAGCAGCTCGCCGTGCCAGAGCATGAAGATCACCGGCGTCCGTGCCGCACGCAGGGCGTCGAGGGGCGCGCGGTTCACGTAGCGGATCCGCCACGTACGCGCGAGCACGCGCAGCGCGTTGCCGCCTAACCAACTGACGAGCGCGCGCCGTCGGGCTCGCCGCGCGTCCATCGCCGCCGCGGTCATGACGCGAGCGCGAGCGCCATGTCGGCAACGCGCGCGGCGGCGCCGGGCGCCCCGAGCTTCTCGCGCACGCGCGCAAGACCGGCCAGTTGCGCCGCGCGCGCCGCGCTGTTCGC
>DASYXE010000413.1:0-7216 GCA_035935375.1 Gemmatimonadaceae bacterium
CATGGGGCTCCCTTGATCTGGTCGGCGCCGGCCGTGATCTCGAACTCGTCGCGGCGGTTCTGCGACCACGAGGATTCGTCGTGGCCCGTCGCGACCGGCCGCTCCTCGCCGTAGCTGATGATGTCGACCCGGTCGCCCGAGATGCCGTGATCGGTGAGATAGCGCTTGGCCGCCGCGGCACGGCGTTGGCCTAACGCGAGATTGTACTCATCGGAGCCGCGCTCGTCGGTGTTCCCGGCGACCTTGATCTTGACGTCCGGACTGGAGTTCAAAATCGTGATCTTCGCATCGAGCGTCGACCGCGCGTCATCCTTGAGCGCGTCGCTGTCGAAGTCGAAGTAGATCACCTGTGTGAGCGCCTTCGTGGCCGCATCGCGCGCGTTCCGCATCTTGTCCGCATCCGCCTGCGCGCGCGCGATCGAGTCGCGCCGCGCCGCGTCCGCCCGTGCGATCGAATCGCGGCGCGCGTTCTCCGCGTTGATGCTGTCCTGATTGGGACCCGGCGCCGTCGTCGGCGTCGTTGCAGGTGGCTTGTGCGAGCAGGCCACCGCCGCTGACACGGCGAGCAGCAGGAACGGCAGGAGGCGGGTCTTACCAGTCATGAGGAATCCCCCGGTGAGATGTGGTCCACTAGTGCGAACGAACTACGGTGCGCTCGCCGAATGCGACCAGGCGGCGAGCCGCGCGCCTGGATCGTGTGTCAACTGCCGCGCGCGCCCGGACTCGGCGTCGAGTACGAAGATCTCCTTCACGCCGGTGCGCGACGACGTGAATGCGAGATGGCGCCCGTCCGGCGCCCACGT
The DNA here is from genome assembly GCA_035935375.1 of Gemmatimonadaceae bacterium. Classification (GTDB taxonomy): domain Bacteria; phylum Gemmatimonadota; class Gemmatimonadetes; order Gemmatimonadales; family Gemmatimonadaceae; genus JADGGM01. The sequence continues at coordinate 804 of DASYXE010000413.1, forward strand.
GGGATCCTCGTTGATCCCCTCGCTCGTCAACTGCTTCACCGTCTGGTCCCGCAACGTGATCGTCATGATCTGAAAGCGCCCATCGAGCTGCGACTGGAACGCGATCAGCCGGCCGTCCGGGGACCAGTCGGGATTACTGCGATAGTTCTGATCGCCGAAGTTGAACGGCGTCAACAAAGCTACGTTCGACCCGTCCGCATCGGACGTATACACCTCGGGATGTCCAGCGCGCCCCGACGTGAACGCCAGCCGCGCGCCGTCCGGGCTGAACGTCGGCGACACGTTGTCGGTCCCCCGCCCAACCGTGACGCGTCGCGCGGCACCGGTGCCCGACGCGCTCACCATGTAGAGATCGGTCCCGTTTTCTTCGCCGTGCGCGTAGCACAACGACTGCCCGTCGGGCGAGAACGCCGGTGTGATGTTCAGCCCGCCGGGCGTGGCCGTCACGATGTGCTCGCGGCCCGACGCGAGATCGCGAATGACGACATTCCAACCGGCCTTCACCAACTCGCTGTACGCGATGGTGCGTCCGTCGGGCGACCAAGCCGGAGCCAGGACCGTTCCCGGCTCGCTCACGGGATGCTCGCCATACCCGTCGGAGTCTATAACGTAAATACGATTGCCGCGCACGTACAGGATGCGCGTCGCTGCGATGCCGTGCACGCCGGTAATCCATTGCTCGATCTGGTCGGCCATCGCGTGCACGCTCATGCGCCAATCCTCGGCGGTCGGCGAGCCGGACACCTGCACGTCGTGCGAGGCAGCCACCTTCTTCGCTGCCACATCGTACACGTTCACGTGCGCGGTGCTCCCCATGACCGAAATCTGGACCACCGCCGCCGCGCTCAGCGATTTCCACACGGTGAAATCGATCGCGTTCTTCGCCGCTTGCTGCTTCGCGGTCTCCTGGATTGCATCGCCACCGATCACCTCGATGCGATCGCCGTAGTCGAAATCGCGTTGCACGATCGCCTGGAGCGAATCGCCTCCCGGTCCGCTCACGGGAAACACGACCACACCGGGTTTGGTACCCGGTTGGTAGGTGAGGCCGATGCGTACGCCGCGCGTCGTGTCCTGTTGCTGCGCCGTCGCGCGCGCGGGAATGACGAGGCACGCCGCCAGGGCGGCGCAGGTGATCAGTCGCTGCGTCAGATGCATCTAGTGGAGCACCCGTGGATCGAAGCTGAAGATGACCGGCAGCACATCGTCGGCGAAGCCGGATGGGAGCGGACCGAACGCTTTCACCTGCGCCGCCTGATCGACCGCGCCCTGGCACTCGAGGTCGAACGCGAAATTCCCCGAGCGCGTCACGAATCGGAAGTCCGATACCGATCCGTCGCGGCGGATGAGGAACATTACCTCGGCCGTATTGTTGGAGTTCCCCGGCGGGTGGAAGCGCAGGGCGATCTGTCGCACAATGTTTTCGAGATATCCCGGGAAAGGAAACTCCACGCCTTCGGTGTGCACGCTCGCGACATCGGTCCCGCGTCCGCCTTCGGGACCACCGCCTGCCTTGGGCGCCGGCGTGGCCGGCTTGGCGGGCGTGACATCGGGCGTCGGCGTGGCCGGCGGCGTTTTCTTGCGCGGCGGCGTCTTGGTCTTGACCGGCATCGGCATCGCCTTCTGAATCTGTTCCGCTCGTTTAGGCACGGGCGGCGCTTTCTCGGCGGGCGCGGTGGTCGGCGGCGTGGGCGTGACGACGCCGGCGGCGCGCGGGCCGGGTGGCGCGGCCACGATGTCGACCCGGTACATCGGGGGCAGCGACGGCGACGCGGTGGGATGGATCGCGACGAACAGCGCGACGACGGCGGCGTGCAACGCGAGCGACAGGCCTAACGGACCGCCGAGTCGGGCGCCTTTGGCGTCGCTGCGCACGGCGACGCTCACTTCGTGATGTCCTCGGGTTGCGCCACCAACCCGACGTCGCCCACGCCGGCACCGCGCATCACGGCCAGCACCTGCACGACCGTGCCGTACGGGACGCCGCGGTCGGCGCGCAGATAGATGCCGTTGCGTCCGCGCTGCGACGCGAGCGCCTTGAACGTCGAGCGGAACTCCGCGTAGGTGAACTTGTCCTCATCGACGTAGATCTGACCCGAGTGGTCGATCGACACGACGAGACTCGACCGTGCCTCGAGCGGGCGCGCTTCGGCGACTGGAAGCGCGATGTCGACGCCACCCTGCATCATGGGCGCGGTGATCATGAAGATCACCATGAGGAGCATCATCACGTCGATGAGGCTCACGACGTTGATGTCCGCGTTGAGCGCCAGGCCCTTCCCGCGCGTGCGGCGCGACATCTAGATCCGGCCCTCGCGCACCATCATGGCGATGATCTCCGTGCCGAAGCCCTCGAGCTCGTTCTCCAACCGGTTCAACCGCGCGGCAAAAATGTTGTACCCGAACACCGCGGGAATGGCGACGGCCAGCGCGGCCGCCGTGGCCGTGAGCGCTTCGGCGACGCCGGGTGCGACGGCGCTCAGATTGCCCGAGCCCTTGGTCGCGATGCCCATGAACGCGTCGATCACGCCTAACACGGTGCCGAAGAGCCCGATGAGGGGGCTCACCGACCCGATGGTCGCCAGCCACGGGATGAAGTGTGACAACCGGTCGCGCTCCTCCGACGTCTCGGAATCGAGCACCAGGCGCAGGGCTTCCACCTGCGAACCCGAGAGCGGCGAGCTCGTCGCGTCGCGCAGCGCGCCGGGCTTCATCTCGGCGAAGAAGTTGACGGCGCGCGAGAACACGCGCGTGAACGGGCTGGCGGGGCTGCGCCGCACGATGCCGGTGGCGGTGTCGAGCGCCGGCGCGCGCGCGAACTCGCGCGTGAACGTGCGCCCGACGCGGTCGGTGCGGCGGAACTCCCACCATTTGGCCAACATGATCGCCCAACTCACGAGCGACAGGACCACGAGCACGCCCAACACGATTTGCGTCACGAGCGACGCGTGCGTGATCATGTCGATGGGCGCCGTGGGAATGGCGCCGCCGATCTGTGCGACCAGGGGAACGGGACCCATCACGAGCGTGCCTCCGCGCGTCGTTGCTTGAACCAGTCGTAGGTTTGGCGCAGCCCGTCGCCTAACGCGACGGCGGGCCGCCAGCCAAGGATGCGCCCTGCCTTGTCGAAGGCGATCGCCGAGCGCAGCTGCTCGCCCGGACGCGCCGGCGCGTGCTGCACGGGACTCGATCCGCCCGACAATTTCTTCAGCGTCGCCGCCAGCTCCACCACATCGGTCTCGACGGACGTCCCGATGTTGAACGCGCGGCTGTCGAGCGACGACACCGGCGGCAAGGTCGCCGACGCCGCGAGCACGTTCGCCCGAGCCACGTCGCCGGCGTAGACGTAGTCGCGCGTCTGCTTGCCGTCGCCGAAAATGGTCAGCGGCACGCCGTCGATCAGGCGGTCGCAGAAAATCGCGACGACACCGGCTTCGCCGTGCGGATCCTGGCGCGGTCCGTACACGTTCGAGTAGCGCAGCGCGACGGTGTCCAGGCCGTGCACGCGCGCAAAGTAGCCCATGTAGTACTCCACGCTCAGCTTGGCCGTACCGTAGGGCGACTGTGGATCCTTGGCCGACGTCTCGGACATGGGCGGTTCCACGAGGTCGCCGTACACAGCGCCGCCCGTGGACGAGAACACGAAGCGCGTCTTCGGACGTGTGCCGTTGCCCGATGCCCGCACGGCCTCGAGGAGATTGAGCGAGCCGCCGATGTTCAGTTGGGCATCGGCCGCCGGGTCGGCGACGCTCTTGCGGACATCGATCTGCGCGGCCAGGTGGCAGATGACGTCGAACCGGCCGTCGCGCACGAGACGCGCGGCGTCGGGCGCGGTGATGTCGAGGTGATGGAACGCGGCCTCGCGCGGAACCTGATCGCGCTTGCCTGTCGAAAGATTGTCGAGTACGGTGACGTCATCGCCGGCCGCCACAAACGCCTGCGCGACGTGGGATCCGATGAACCCCGCGCCGCCTGTAATGAGCACGCGTCTCCCCATCAGCGGCTCTCTGAGTCAGGTACATCGTCCGGCTGCGCGTCGTCTTCCGCGGGCTCGAGCGCAAACAGGTACCGGAGCGCATCCACGATCGCCAGACCGTGTCCATTCGCCGACGCTGCGCGCAGCCGCACGCTCGGCTCGTGCAGGAATTTGTTCATCAGGGCTCGGGAAAAAAGGTCGACCGCGGCGCGGTCATCGGGCGCAAGGTGTGCGAGTTTCTTCAGGGCGCGCGCCAACTCATCTTCGCGCACGTGGTTCATTTGCGATCGGAACGTGCGGAGCACCGGCACGGCCGCCAAGCCGGCCACCCATTGCCAGAACACCTCGACCTCCTCGGCAATCACCGACTCGGCGCTGGGCAACTCCTGGCGCCGCCGCTCGAGGTTCGTCGCGACCACTGAGCGCAGGTCGTCGAGGTCGTAGAGGAACACGTTGTCGAGCGTGCCGACATCGGCCGCGACATCTCGCGGCAGCGCGATATCGAGAATGCAGAGCGGGCGGTCGCCGCGCTGGCGCATTGCCGGTTCCACCTGCGCGCGGGCCACGATCGGGTGCGGCGCCGCGGTGGAGCACAGCAGCACGTCGACATCGGCGAGCCTCGCCCAACAATCGTCGTAGCGCAACGCATCGGCGCCATGGCGCTCGGCGAGGACGACGGCGCGCTCGTGCGTCCGGTTCGCAACGATCGCAGTACGAACGCCCTCGCTCACGAGACACTCGAGCGCCAGATCCGCCATGTCGCCCGCGCCCAGCACCATCGCGCGGCGTCCGGTGAGCGAGCCGAAGATTTTCTTGGCCAGCTGCACCGCGGCCGAGCTCACCGATGCGGCGCCTCGCCCCACGGCCGTTTCCGTGCGCACGCGCGACGCGACGAGCAGCGACGACTGAAAGAGGCGGTTGAGAATCGCGCCGGACGTGCTGCGACTGGCTTCCCACGCATCGCGCACCTGTCCGTGGATCTGCGCTTCGCCCAGGATCATGGAGTCGAGGCCGGACGCGACGCGGTAGAGGTGGGCCGCCGCATCACGATCGCGGCGAACGTACCCGTACGCCGCCGCATCGCCGTCTCCGCCTAACCGACGCGAGAGATGCGCCCAGATGCCCGGCGCGGCGGCCGCATCGCCCTCGACCACGTAGACTTCCGTGCGATTGCACGTCGAGAGCAGCGCCAGCTCGGACGCGGACGTCGCGTGCGCGAGCTCCTCGAGCACCGCCGGCGTTTCATGCGCGGCGAGTGCGACCTGCTCGCGCACCTCGATCGGCGCGGTATGATGGCTCAGTCCCGCAACGATCAGCGCCACGCCGTCAGCTCCTGCGTGAACGTGCCGCTTTCCACCGTCTCGCAGAATGTTTCGCCGACGAGCGAGGCGGACGCCTTGCGCCACTCGTCGCGCGAGCCCGCGTCGAGCAACCGGCGGCGCAATCGCGCGAGTGCGGACACGGCCGAAGCGTATCGCGCGTCGAAGCGCGCGCCGATCGCATCGCGCACGCGCGCGGCCACACCTGGCACGCCGCCCGCCGTGACGGCGACGACCAGGTCGCCCGCCCGGTGCGTGGCGAGCGTGACGAACGTGCCGGCGCCGGGGTCGTCGGCCACGTTCACGAGAACGCCTAACGCACGCGCCGCCTCCACCACGCGGGCGTTCACGTCGGCGCGGTCCGTGGCGGCCAGGACGAGCGTCGTGCGGCCCGGTTTTCCGTTAGGCGTGGCATCGGATGGCGTGAACGCGCGCGCCTCGATCGTGCACCGTTCGCCGGCCAGCTCCCGCACTCCGGCGCTGGGCGACGAGGCCACGATGCGCACCCGAGCCCCGGATTCGAGCAGCGCCCTCGCCTTTCGCTCGGCGACACTGCCGCCGCCGACGATCACCGCGTCCACCCGCGCGCCGTCGAGCGCGATCGGATACGCGCTCACAGGAAGCGTCCCTTGAGCGGGTCGATCACGCGGAACGCGATGTAGAGCACCACCACGCCGGCGAACAGCACATTGGTGAGCATCGCGGCGCGGTGCGCGCACCATCCTCGTACCACGCGACCGATAGTCAACGCGGTGACGGCGAGCCACGCACTATAGGCCCAGACCATTTTGATCGCGTGTCCCGTGCGGTACTCGAGCGCGTAGCTCGACGCCAGGCCAATGCCGACTGTCAGTGCCAGCCAACCCGCGACGACGGCGACGTGATTCACGCGGTCGAGCGTTTCGAGCGGCGGGAAAAAGCGGAAGATCGCACCAAACCGGCGCGACTTGAGCTCGCGTCGTTCGACCAGGTACATCACACCGGCGCCGGCGGCAGTCGCGAACGCCGCGATCCCGAGGAAGCTGAGCGCGATGTGCGAGGTGAGCCATACGCCGCGCATGCCATTGGCTTCGGGGCCCGGGACCATGCCAGCGAGCGAGGCAAATCCTGTGAGCAGC
>DASYXE010000414.1:0-1650 GCA_035935375.1 Gemmatimonadaceae bacterium
CAGCCCGGCGCGCAGACTCCGGTACACGATGTCCACGTCCTCGCCGGCCCCCGCGCCCGTGCCGCCGCCTAACCCAACGTCGAACGGCCCGATCGCGGCCAGCGTCGACCGACGGAACGACAGGTTGCAACCGATGATCCCGTCCAGATTGCACGCCGCCGAGATTGCGCCGCGCTCGCGCGATGTCCGGGTCGTCGTCGGCCGGTCGCGCAGGTCGAACAGCTCCACTCTCCCGCCTAACACGCCGAGCGATGGGGCGCGCGTGAATTCCCGATGGACGGTCGCCAGCCAGTGCGCATCGGGCAGGCAGTCGTCGTCGGTGAAGAGCAGGAGATCGCCCCGCGCCGCCGCGATGCCCGCGTTGCGCGCGCGGGAGAGCCCCCGAATTCGCTCGTGGATGACGCGCAGCGGCAGCGGGCTCTGGAGCGATGCCAGCATCGAGGCGGTGGTATCCGTCGATGCGTTGTCGACGACGATCACCTCCCACCGCACGCCATCCGGCACGATCAGGTGCTCCAATTGCTCGAGGAGCCGCGCCAGTGCCTCGCTGCGATTCCGCGTGCAAACGATGACGCTCAGATCGACAGCCGGCGCGGCCCGCGCGGTCACGACATCCATTGCTGTACCGTCCGCATGGCGTCCGCCGGCGTCTCGGCCCACCGGGCGATCGGCGCGTCGTGGGTCCACGTGTCGTAAAACGAGCGGACCTTGCCGTAGCTGTTGTCCAGCACGGCGTGCGGGATGCCGAGCAGGAGGCTCAGGATGTGACCGTGGAGGCGGTCGGTGATCACGGTATCGCCGACCGCGAGCATCGCGCAGCCGCCGCGCACGCGCTCGCGGGACGCCATCACGCCTAACCGCATGAGCGGGCCGTGCGCCCAGGGCTCGATGCGCGGGTGCGCCGACGTCACCCGGTGTCCGAAACGCTCGGCGCGCGACAGCGGAGAGCCCCGGCGCACGGCCCAATCGAAGGTGGGATGCGCGCCGGCGTCCGCTTGCGGCGCGGCCTCGCGATCGCGCCGGGCGAGCCACACGATCCGGGCCCGTGGCGCGAACGGCCTCTCGAGCGGGCCTAACGCAAAGGCCAGATCGGGGCACACGTCGCTCGGCGCGTCGAAGGCGCGGCGCGCGGCGGCGAGGCTGCGATCGTCGCGGAGCAGCAGCGTGAGGCGCCGGTGCGCACCGAAGGCCGTGCGCGCGCGCGCCAGCGCCGACGCGTCCCGGAAATGCAGGGACTGCGGCAGCTGAATCACCGGCACGTCCGGAAAGTCGGCCAACACGCGCTCGCGCAGCTCCTGATGCCGCGGCCACAGGTCGCCCAGGCTCCCGCCCCCCGACAGCAAGATGACCCCGTCGCCCAGTCGCCGCGCGAGCGTCTCGCGCGAGTACGTCTCGATGCTGCACGCATAGCACACGCGCACGCCGGCGCGTCGCAGCAGCGCGAGCGTCCCCAGATGAATCGCGCTGTCGCCGACGTTCTGGTGCGTCGGCACATCGAGCAGCGCGGCACGCGTGACGCCGCGCAGCAGCGGCCGGACGGTGTCCTCCAGGCGTGCGCCCAACGTGTGCACCAGCGAGCGGGCACGGCGGGCGCCATCGGTCGAGGTTGCTGTCCGGACGCGCGGGTGCGAAGTCACGGTCGTCGAAGAG
>DASYXE010000415.1:0-6687 GCA_035935375.1 Gemmatimonadaceae bacterium
GTGCCGGTCGAGCATCCCCGGCGCGCGCCGCGGCGCCACGCCGCCGCCGCGGCCGTCGGCCACCGCAATGTCTAACGCACCGAGCGCGACAGCGAGGGCCGGCGCCGGGATCGTGCCCGGCCGCAGGACCACCGGTCCGTCGCCGGACAGGTCCACGACCGTCGACTCAATCCCGACTGTCGTTGGGCCGCCATCCACGATGAGATCGACGCGGTCGCCCAACGCGCGTGCCACGTGCTCCGCCCGCGTCGGCGACAGCTCCGTGAATCGATTGGCGCTCGGTGCCGCGATCGGCACGGTCGCTGCTTCGAGAATCGCTCGAGCCACGGGATGCGACGGCACGCGCACGGCCACCGTGTCGAGTCCGGCCGTCGCGATGTCCGGCACCAACGGTCCCTTCGGAACTACCAGCGTCAGCGGACCGGGCCAGAATGCGTCCGCTAGTCGGTCCGCGGCGTCAGGCCATTCGCGTGCAACCGCGCGCGCAGCCGAAGCGTTCAACACATGGACGATCAGCGGGTCGTACGTTGGGCGCCCCTTCGCGGCGAAGATTCGCGCAATGGCGTTCGCGTCCAACGCGTTGGCGCCGAGTCCGTACACCGTCTCGGTCGGGAAGGCGACCAACCCGCCACGACGCAACACGTCCCCCGCACGCCGCATGATTTCGGCGTCTGGCCGTTCAGGGTCAACCGTGAGGTAGCGCACTTGTTCATCCGTCACGCGGTAGTAATGTAAGACAGGTCGCATCCCTCCTGTCGCATGACGCCCGCCCGGGTCGTTCGTCTCCCCTTCAGAGCAGCTCCTCGGCCTCTCGGCTACGGCGCGCGGCAACTCCACGTTTCTTCGTGGGTATTCGCAGGTACGATGATCCCGCCGCTCCTTTTCACTCGCGCACGCTATCTCACCGCACTTGGCGCGCTGGTCTTCGCTGCCGGCGCGTGTGAGCGCATTGCCGTTGGCCCGCAGATCGCCGGCCAGCTGCGAGCCGGGCGCGCGTATGCCGGCCGGTTGATCGACCATCAACCTGGCGTCATGCAGACCAACGCCGATTCCGAGCACGTGGTTGCGCTGGGATATCTCGAGCGACAGCGCCTCGGCCTCGGCGGCCCCTTCAGGCTGATCGACTACGCGTTGGGCGATCCTCGACTCTCGATCGCCACGCGCGACTCCGTTGCCTGGGCGCTCCTCGCCAGGACCCTCGACGGCAATGCCGATGAGGTGAATCCGATTGCGCTCGACTCGCTCACCGACAGCGTGTCGTTGGTCACCGCGCCCGACGGCAACACGCAGTTCGCCCTCATTGAGCGAACCGTGCGCGACGCGCATGATCCTCGCGCCGGCGAGTTGGCTGTGCGCTTGGCCTACACGCTCGAAGCCGCCGAGCACCGCTTGCGATCGGACGCGCCGCACATCGCGGCGCAGGCCGCGGCGCTCATCCGCGATCGCGAGCTCGCCAAGCGCGATGTGAACGATCTGCTACGCGCGGCATGGCGCGACGACGCCGACCCGCTCACGCTTCTTCAGACGTGGCGGCGCCAGCGTCGCTTCCGCGTCGAGCAGCCGCTCATGGAGCGACTCCCGCCCGACGTCGAGCTCGAGGCGATGCAGCTCACGCCCGACCTCCAGGATGAGCTGCGGAAAGCGTCGCCCGCGTCAGCGAAATCGGCGGACGCGGATACCATGGCGTCGTTGTTGGGCGTCGCCGCCGGACCACTTGAACGATTGGCCCTTGGTCGCGCGCGCCCGCCCGAGACCCCCGTGGTCGTGGCCATGTGGACGCACCGCGACGACTTGTTGAATCTGTCGGACGACGAGAAGAGCAAGCGCAGTGCGAGAATGCGGTTCCTGTACCGGTCGCGTGGCGAAGAGGGGCTTGCCGCGGAGCGCGCGCTGGTCTCACAGCTGGCGCCGGGTATCGCGGTAGCGCGCACCACGCTGGCTGCCGCGGTTGCGCTGCGAGCCTACGCGCAAGAGACGCCGTGGTACCCCGGCGATCCCACACCGACGGACGCGCAGCTCGAGGATCGATACGGCCTGACTGCAGTCACCTTCGACGGCAGTGTGCCGACTGCGTGGCGTCCGTACTACCTGGCGATGCTCGGCTCCGCGCTGGCCGATCTCGATCGTGTCCTGCCGTCGCTCGACCTCACCGGACTGCGCATCCACTTTGGCGAGAATCCGCTGCGGGGTGTTGCCCTTGCGTTGCACGACCCCGTGCATCGCGTCATCTACCTTCCGTCGGCGACGAGCGCCGGCACCATCGCGCACGAAGTGGCGCACGACCTCGATTGGCAGGCGGCCGAACGCCGCTACGCGGTTCGTGGCGACTATGCCACCGATCGCGCCGTCCGCGACGCACACGGCGGGCAGCTCGCCGCGTCGCTGCGCGGCCTAACGGCGGCGTCGTTGAGCGCCGTCGATCGCGACGACCGCGACGTCTTGAGCATGCGCCCAACGGAAGTCTTTGCCCGCAGCGTCGACTGGTTCGTCGCCGTGTCGCTGGCCCGCGAAGGGCGGATGAACGGCTATCTCTCGTCGGTGCAGGATGACCTCTTCACCGGCTATGTGACCGTCACGCCGCCCGACGTCACCGGCGAGGCCGGATCCGCGCTCGTGAGCGTGCTCGACGACGTGGCGCCGCCGTCTCGGGCGACGCGCGATTGGTATCTGACGCGCTACGGGCCCGGTCGCGTGCTCACGCCGTACGATCTCGTGCGGCGCGTGCTCGAGGCGCCGTTGGATACGATCGGCGTCGACAGCACCGCGTCGCTCGCCTCGTTAGTCGCACCGGTGCGCGGGGTGCGGGACTCGGTGATGGCGATTGTCGACGGCGGACGATGCGGCAACGCAGCCGGCGATCGCGAGCAGCGGCTCACCGCGGCGCGTCGCCGGCTGGTCGAGCTCGCCGCGCGGGCTCGTGCGTCCGGCATCATGCGCGAACGCGGCACCGTGTTGGCCGCGGAAGACGCCTGGCGTTGGGCCATGCTCGCCCCCTATGGCAGCGCGCGCGCCGAAGTCGCCACCGGCATGTTAGGCGGATCCCTCGAGAGCGCGCTTGCGGACCGGAGCTCGCAGATCGATCTTCTCATGCGCGACAGCGAGCCCACCCCGGGCGCGCTGGCCTGCGCCACCGATTCATCCGCGGACGCTCGCTGAGGCGATCCGCACCGACGCCGTCTCCCCCGGCTCCGCAATGACATTTCCGGAATCGTCCTCGACGGGCCGGCCGGCGCGCTCGGTCGCCTCCTTCGATCAGCAGGTCGACGTCGAGACGCCCGAGCAGGTGGTGCTCTCGTACACGCTCGCAGGCATCGGCGCGCGCGCGGTGGCCGCGATCGTCGACGCCATTGCGCTCAGCCTCATCATCTATGCGGTCTTGGTCTCGATGTCGCTGCTCGTCAAACTCGCGCCGTCTGGATCAAAGCTGACGCCCGAAGCATCCAGTACGTTCGCGATCGCCATCGTCATCCTGGTGATCTTCGGGCTCGAGATGGGCTACTACGTGTTGTTCGAGGCGCTCTGGGACGGGCAAACGCCGGGCAAGCGGCTATTACGCATCCGGGTCGTACAGGACGGTGGCTACTCGGTTTCCTTCGGTGCATCGGCCGTCCGCAATATCGCGCGCATCGTCGACGGGCAGCCGGGATTCCTGTACGGCGTGGGCGTCATTGCCGCGGCGTTGAACAAATCGGGCAAGCGCCTGGGCGACATGATGGCCGGCACGTTCGTGGTGCAGGAACGCGTCGAGCATGCGCCGGTCGTCGCGGCGGTCGCCCCGAGTTCGGACAGCGCGGCGCCCGCGATCGCGTCGCTCAGCGCGAGCGAGTACGAGCTCCTCGAGCGTTTCTTGTCGCGGGCGCCGTCGCTCGCGCCCGAACGGTTGGCCTTACTGGCGGACCGGCTGTCGGTCAAGCTCGCGCCGCACATGCCTAACGACGCCCTGCCGTTGCTCGACCGGCTGCGCATCCTGTACGCGCGAGAGCGCGAGGCACGATCGCGCGGGCTGGCTGCGAGAGGCGCCAAAGGCGCCGCGCGCGAGCGACATGCGATCGTCGCCCGATCGTCGGCGCGGTGGAGCAGCTTCGCCGCGCTGCTGCGCGATGCCCAGCGGCGCGGGCTCCGTCACCTGTCCGAAACCGAAGTCAGCGACTTTGTCGCGCAGTACCGCGAGATTGCCACCGACCTCGCGCGCCTCACGACCGCATCCAGAGATACACAATCGGATGCGCTCTTCTATCTCAGCCGGTTGGTCGCCGGCGGTCACAACTTGCTGTACCGCCAGCGGTCGGTCACCGGCAGCGCCGCGCTCCGTTTCGTCGCCGTCAACGTGCCGCGCGAGATGCGGCGCTCGTGGGGATACATCGCCATCGCCGCGCTCTGTTTGTTCGGCCCGATGGCAGTCGCGTATCAGGCGGTCGTCAACGATCCACTGCTTGCGGAGGCCTTGCTGCCGCCCGGTATGATCGACCGCGCAAACGAAGGCGTCGCGCGCGCGAAGACAGGTGATCGGACGTACGTCGAGATCAAGTCCTTCATGCGTCCGATCGCCGCGTCGAGCATCATCGCCAACAACATTCAGGTGACGTACACGGTGTTCGTGTTCGGCATCACGTTCGGCCTCGGGACGCTGTTGATGCTCGTCACGAACGGCGTATCGATCGGCGCCGCGCTCGGTCTGTATCAGTCCAAGGGCATCCTGCCGCAGATCGGCGAATTCGTGCTCTCGCACAGCGTGTTCGAGTTGAGCGCGATTTGCATCGCCGGCGCGGGCGGCCTGCTCATCGCGCGCGCCCTCCTGCTCCCGGGCGTATACACGCGGCGCGAAGCGTTAGTCGTATACGGGAGACGCGCCGTCCGCCTCATCACAGCGTCGACGCTGCTGCTCATCGTGGCTGGAACGATCGAGGGATTGATCTCGCCGCGCACCGACATCCCGGTCACCGACAAGATCGTCATCGCCGCGGTCTCCGCGCTCGTGCTGCTCGTGTACTTCTTGCTCGGCGGCCGCGGGATGGGCGCGGCCGACGAGGAGCAGTTCGCCTACAGCGAAGCGCGCGCCTTGAGCTCCAGGTAGCGGTTGATGACCGCCGCAGTCATCGCGCGAGGGGAAACGTCCAGCACCGACACGCCAGCGTGGCGCATGCGCGCCAGCGCCATCTCTCGCGCGGTCACCAACTCTTCGGCCGCCGCCGCCTCGTAGAGCTCCGATGTGGACGCGCCCGCGTCGGGCCGCGCGACCGCCAGCAGCCGGTCGTTGCGCAGCGCCACCACGACCAACAGATGCCGCGACGCACTCCGCGAGGTGAGCGCGATCAGGGTTTGCGACGATCGCGGGTCGATGACATCAGTGAACAACACGACCAGCGAGCGCTTCCGCTGGCGCTCGCCTAACGCACGGAACGCCGCCGCGTAGTCGGGCTCCGCCATGCTCGCCGCCGTGGGCATGATCGCCTGGTGGACCCGTTCCAACGCCGATTTGCCGCGCGTGGCGGGCGCCCACGCGCGAATTTCATCGTCGAACACAAGCGCGCCGACCTGGTCCTTGGACTGCGTTGCGACGTCCGCCAACAGCATGGCCGAGGAGAGCGCATACTCGAAGCGAGGCACGTCGCCCTCGAGCTGCGTCATCATGCGTCCGCAATCGATGGCCAGCATGACGGTCTGGCCCTGCTCGATCGTGTACTCTCGAGAAATGAGCACGCCGCGGCGTGCCGTGGCTTTCCAATCGATGCGCCGCGGCTCGTCGCCGACCACGTATTCCCGGAGGCCGGAGAACGCCGCGCCATCGCCGCGCCGCCGAATCGCGCGCAGGCCGAGGTCGCGTAGGCGGTGGTGCAGCGACAGGAGACGATACCGACGGACGCCGGCCATGGAGGGCACGACCATCAGCTGGTCCGTCAACGACCACCGGAACGTACGCCGCAAGAGGCCGAACCAGCCGTCGACGCGAACGACCACGCGCCCGAGCGGCCACGTCCCCCGCTCCGCGCCCACCAGCTCCACGGGAAGCACGCACGGCTGCCCAACGCGCACCACGTGCGAACCGAATCGCGATGCGTCCGCTTCCACGCCGCGCGGCAAATCGTCGTACAGCGACACGCGGAGCGCACGCCCGGCCGCGAGACGCAGGACGTAGCGGCCGTCGGCCGCGTCGCCTAACCCAACCCGCTCGGGCATCGCGCGCTCCACCTCGAGCTGCCAGGCCGCCGGGAGGGTGAGCGCGTCCAACAGGACCGCTGCTCCGAGCACTGCGGAGACGAACAGGGCCAGTGCCCAGCCCGTCGGCGTCCCCGATGCCATCCACACGGGGGCAAGAATGGCCGTCAGCACCACCAGTCGCCGGGTGGGTACCGTGGCGAACAGCGCGCGAGCCGGACGCGTCGCTGCGCGCAGCACCATCCGTCCGACGGACCTGGACGCTCCCTGCGCCGCCGGTCTTCCGCCCGTCATTGCGGCGCGGTCACCCGCATCAACACCGCCTGGAGCACATCGTCGCTCGATCGACCTTCGACCTCGACCTCCGGCGATACCACCACGCGATGGCGTAACACCGGGAACGCGAAGTCCTTCACGTCGTCGGGCGTCACGAAGTCGCGGCCCGCCAGCAGCGCCGCGGCCCGAGCCACGCGAAACAGCGCCACCGTCGCGCGAGGCGAGCCGCCTAACGTGAGCGCCGTTTCCTCCCGA
>DASYXE010000416.1:0-5474 GCA_035935375.1 Gemmatimonadaceae bacterium
GCGCTTGGCGCGCGCCTCGAGCGCGGCTTTCATGCTGGTGTACTGTCGCAATCGCTCACCGTGCAGCTCGAGCAGGTAGCCCGCGTAGTCCGCGCGCAGTTTGCTATCGAGACCGGAGAGGTCCGCCGCGCAGGTAGGCGACGAATCGGCGGGTGCGGCGGCGAGCAGGAGGAGAAGGCCGAGTGCAGAAATCATGTATGGGCGCGGACTGGTTGGTGGTGACGACGATCGCCACGCGGCAGCGCGACATACGTGTGGACACACTCAGCAGTTTCGGCGTTGCATGCTACGACGGGTGTTCCGTTAGATGTGCGACCGTAGCGCGGACGGTGTCAGCGCCTGAAGATAGCTGGCGAGCCACGTGAAATAGTGCGTCACGAGCAGCAGTCCGATCACGATGAGCAACACTCCGCCGGCGCGGCTCATCCAGACCATGGCGCCGCGATACCGCCCGAACGCGATGAGAAAGCGGTCGATGGCCAGCGCGGCGATCAGAAACGGAACGCCCAGGCCTAACGAATACACGAACAGGAGGAGCAGGCCGCGGTGCAGGTCGGCTTGCGTGGACGTATACACGAGGATGGAGCCGAGGATCGGGCCGATACACGGCGTCCATCCGGCGCCGAACGCGATGCCGACGAGGACGGTGCCGAGGTAGCCGACCGGCTTGTCGGCGAAGTGGACGCGGCGCTCGCGGTCGAGCGTGCGCGAGTCGAAGACGCCCAGGAGATAGAGGCCAAACGCGATGATGAGCACGCCGCCGGCCCGCGCCACCCAATCCCGCGCCGCCAGCAGCACTCTGCCTAACGCACTGGCCGTGGCGCCCAACGCCAGGAAAATGAGCGTGAAGCCGAGGATGAAGAGCAGCGCGTGGATGAGGGCGGTGCGGCGCGCGCGCTGGACCTCATCGACGCTCATCCCCGTGATGAACGTGACGTAGCTCGGGATGAGCGGAAGGACGCACGGCGACAAGAAGCTCAACAGGCCGGCGGTGAACGCCAGCCCCAAGCCGAAGGTCGCGGTCTGGACCACGTCAGGCCGCGCGGCGCGCGCGGGGGTGGTGTCTCAGTCGGCGGTTGCCCACGGACGGTCGGAGACGGCGATGCGGAACGCGTCGCCGCTCAGGCGCTCGGGCTCGTCGTCGCCGCCGGCGCGTTCGTGCACGCCGCGCACCACGACGCCGACGGTGGGCGGCGGGGCGTCGGCTTCCTCGATGAGGCCCACATCCCAGGTGCCGCGCTCCGGACCTTTGAGCACGAGGCGATAGTGTGCCCGGTACACCGTCAGGCGGGCGGCCTGGGGGGGGGGCTCCTCATCATCCCGCGCGGGGGCATCAGCCGGCGTTGCGGCGAGCGGGACAACGACCGGCTCGTCGTCGACAACCCGTTCCGATGACGGTGCATCGTCGGCTGCGGGATGCGCTGGTGCATCGGCTGCCGGCTCCGCCGGTGCGAGCCGGGCCGCGATCACTGCCACCGCGCTCTCGATCCCGCCCTGCCTGAGCGGCGGGAACAGGTGCAGCTCTTCGACGCGATCCGCGCTCAAGCGCTCGGCGATCGCGCGAAGAAATCGCTCACGCGTGTCGGCGGACCTCATCGCGCGGCCACCTCGGCCGATCGTGCGCGCTGCATGCCGCGGGCGTCGAGCTCGCGCTCGACGTACAAGCGGAGAATGTGCATGAAGTCCTGTGCGTTGGTCACGACGCCGAATGCCTGGTGCGTGCCGCGGTCCTTGAGTTTGCTCACCACGAACTCGGACGAGTCGACGCAGATGGTGGGCAGCTCGCGCAGCGAGCCATCGGGCTCGGTCACGAACGCCGGCAGCATGTTGCCGGTCGCGATGGCGTGCAGCGCCGTGGCGATGAGAATCGCCATCGTGGCTTTGGTGGTGTGCACCTTCATGGCGTCCTGACACGCCATCGAGTCGGCGATCACGCTCGGCAGCGGGCCGTCGTCGCGGATGGAGCCGCACAACACGTACGGCACGCCGCTGGTGACGCACGCGTGCATGATGCCGTCGGTGATGATCCCCTGCCTTACGGCCGCTTCGATCGACCCGGCGGCGCGCACGCGGTTGATGGCGCGCATGTGGAGGCCGTGTCCGCCGCTCGTCGCGTGGCCCGAGCCCGTCATGCCTAACGTGGTGCCGAAGATCGACGCCTCGATGTCGTGCACGGCGACCGCGTTGCCGGCCAGGAGCGCCCCCACGAATCCGTGCTGGATGAACCACGTCATGTCCGTGCGCGCGCGCGAGTGTACCAGCGCGGGACCCGTTACCCACACGGGATAGCCGCCGCGCTCGCGCTCCTCGACCAGGAGACGCGCCATGAGCGCGTAGTCGATGGGCTTTTCGCGCGACACTTCGCTGGTCATGAACTTGAACTCGCCGCCCTCCTGGGCGTCGCCCAGAAACGCGTCGGTGTAGACGAAGATGCCGTCCGACCCGTCTTCGGCCATCCCGACCGCAACGAGCTCGCCGCGCGCGACGCGGCGCATCTCTTTCACCCACAGCGTGCCGCCGGCGTCGAGCACGAGCGCGCCATCCATGCGCGGCTCGCGCGGCATGCGCCATTCGCGGCCGATGTGGACGTACGTCGGCAAGTTGGTGGTCGAGAAAAAGCCTTCGGGCAACACGCCGTCGGCGGGGGCCGCGACAAAACGGGCCTCCGGCAGCCCGGCAAAGCGCGCGGCCGTGAAGTCAGGATGGTTGAACTCGGGCACGAAGAAAGCTACTCGACGGAGGGGGTTCCGGGACAGGGACGAGCTTGCTCCCGAGGGTGCGTGTTGAGTCATGCATCGGATCGCAACGACAGGGAATGGGGAAGCGCTCGCTACGCTCGCTTGGGGAAGCGCTACGCTTGGGGAAGCGGCGGCGACGCCGCCTTAGGGAGTGGAAGGACATCAGTTGTCTCTGGGTGGAGAGTACGGCCCCGTGGTGACTCGCACATGGCACGCACGCCGCGCAGACCATTGATGTTGTTCCACTCCCTAAGGCGGCGTCGCCGCCGCTTCCCCAAGCGCAGCGCTTCCCCAAGCGAGCGTAGCGAGCGCTTCCCCATTCCCCAATGACTGGCTATGAGAAGTTCTAACGCGCTCTCCTACAGAATCGATACCGGATCGCGGTCGACTGCTATGCGCAGTTGGGCGGTGCGCGGAATTTCGAACCGCCGCACGAAGTAGCGCACGACCGACGTGAACGCGGCCGGATGGTCGCTCTTGAGCAGCACGTGCCAGCGCCAGCGGCGCTTGATCCGGTCGATGGCGCACGGCGCCGGTCCGATGAGCGTCACCTGGTCTCGCGCGCGGGTATCGATGAGGCGCGTGAGCCATTTGGCCGCGCCTAACGCGAGCGACGCGGTGGCGTTCTCCTCGAGGCCGCTGCACACGATGTTCACGAGCCGGACGCCGGGCGGATAGGGCGGTTTGATCCGCGTGGGGAGCTCGGCCTGCACGAATGCGTGATAGTCGTGCGTCACCGCGCAGCGCACGGCGTGGTGCCCGGGCACGCGCGTTTGGATGATGACTTCTCCGCCCTTGGGTCCGCGCCCCGCGCGACCCGCCACCTGGCTGAGCAGTTGGAAGCTCCGCTCCGATGCGCGGAAGTCGGGCAGGTTGATGCCGACGTCGGCATCGATGACGCCCACGAGCGTGACGTTAGGAAAGTCGAGGCCTTTCGCGATCATCTGGGTGCCGAGCAAAATCTCGACCTCGCCGCGGCCGACGCGGTCGAGGATATCGGCGTGGGCCCATTTGCCGCTCGTGGTATCGACGTCCATCCGGGCGACGCGCGCGTACGGGTACCGCTCGAGCAGCAGCCGCTCGACCTGCTGGGTGCCTAACCCGCGCTGCCGCACCGTTGGGCCGCCGCACTGGCGGCAGACGTGCGACGCGGGCTCCTCGTGCAGGCAATAGTGGCAGACGAGGCGCTCGGGGCTCATGTGATACGTGAGGCTGATGCTGCAGTTGGGGCAGCTGTGGACGTCGCCGCAGCCGTCGCACTGGAGGAACGCGGCGTAGCCGCGGCGGTTGAGGAGCAGAATGCTCTGCTCGCCGCGCTGCAGGCGTTCGCCTAACGCGGCCTCGAGCGGCTCGCTGAACACGCGGCGAAACGCGGCGCGCGCGGCGGCGGCCCCGGGCTCGAGCCCGGCGATCGCGGGGCGCGCGTCGGGCGGCCGCCTCAGGTCGACCACTTCCACCGCGGGCAATCGCCCGGCCCCGACGCGGTCGGGGAGCGAGAGCAACCGGAACTTGCCCGACGCGGCGTTCTGCCAGCTCTCGAGGCTGGGCGTGGCGCTGCCTAACACACACACGGCGCCGGCGAGCTTCGCGCGCATCACGGCGACCTCGCGCGCATGGTACCGCGGCGTCTCGCCGTTCTTGTAGCTGGATTCGTGTTCCTCGTCCACGATGATCGCGCCCAAGTCGTCGAGCGGCGCGAACACGGCCGAGCGCGCGCCGACGACGATGCGCTTCTCGCCGCGCTTGAGCGCCAGCCACGCGTCGTAGCGCTCGCCGTCGCCTAACGCAGAGTGGAGCACGGCGACGCGGTCGCCGAACACGGCGCGGAACCGGTCGACGGTCTGCGGCGTGAGCGCGATCTCGGGCACGAGCACGAGGGCCGAGCGGCCTCTGGCGTCGACCACGTCGCGGAGGAGCTCGATGTACACGAGGGTCTTCCCGCTGCCGGTGACGCCGTGGAGCAGCACCGTCTCACCCGGCTGGGCCGCGACGATGGCATCGATGGCCGCGCGCTGCGCGTCGGTGGGCGTGTGGCGCGCGGGCGCGAGCGCGGGCCGCGCGGCGAACGGATCGCGTGCGACGACGGTCGATTCGATGGTCGCGAGCTCGCGCTCGACGAGCGCCTTCACGACGGCGGGCGAAAAGCCGAGCTGCCCGGTGAGATGGGCCACCTCGGCGTGTCCGCCCATGCCTTCGAGCACCTCGAACAGCTCGCGCTGGCGCTTGGCCCGGGCGAAGGCCTGCTGCCGTTCCTGGAGCGTGGGCAGGTCGCGGCGCAACACGAGGATGCGCTCGGTCCGTTGGGCGGGCCGTGGTGCCGACGCACCGGTGAGCAAGGCCGGCAGGGCGGCGCGCACCACTACGCCTAACGGAACGACGTAGTAGTCGGCGATCCAGCGGCAGAGCGCGATCATCGACGGCGAGAGCGCGGGCTCGGCGTCCGGCACGTCGAGCACCTCGCGAGGCGACTTCACGCCCGCGCCGTCGCTCGGCCCGAGACAGATGCCCACCGCCCGCGACCCGCGCACGGGCACGACGACGCGCGAGCCCGGCGACGGCACGTCGAGGTTCGTGTCGGCCAGCGCGTACGTGAAGGTCTGAAAGAGCGGCAGCGGCAACGCCACTTCGATGAGCCGCGTCGCCAGCGTCGTCGTCATACGACGAATAATACGACGCTATTGGCGGTAGAACACATCGAGGCGCGACCTTCTACGCGCGTAGCTGGCTGATACGCTC
>DASYXE010000417.1:0-6328 GCA_035935375.1 Gemmatimonadaceae bacterium
GGCGGTGTCGGCAAAACGACGACCGCGGTGAATCTCGCGGCGGCGTTTGCTCGGCGCGGCATGAAGACCCTCCTCGTGGACGTGGATCCGCAGGGCGCGGTGCGCTACGGCGTCGGATTGCGCGCGGACCATGTCACGGTCGGGATCTCCGATTATCTATCGGGAGAGAAGACGCTCCGCGACATCATCCTCCCCACGGCGCTGCCATGGCTACGCGTGATTCTCGCGGGGACGGTGAGCGCGGCCACCAACCACGTCGCCTATCAGCATCGGATGGAGGAATCGACGCTGCTTCCGGATCTCCTGGCGATGGCGCGGCAGCGCACGGACGTCGTCGTGGTGGACACGCCGCCGGGTCTGGGGCCGACGGTGGAGCGCGTCTTGTCGGCATCGCAGCACGTGATCGTGCCGCTCCAGGCCGAGCCCTTGGCGTTGCAGACCACGCCGCAGATTCTGCGCGGCATCCAGGATGTGGTTGTGGCTAACGACGAGCTGACGCTCGACGGACTCGTGCTCACGATGTACGACGAGACCAGCGAGACGAGCGTACGTGTGTCGGAGTACGTGCGAAAGCATCTCCCGCGCAACATGGTGTTCGACCTCGTGATTCCGCGCAGCGCGGCGGCGGCCGATGCGTTCGCGGCGGGCCAACCGGTGGTCTTGCGGTCGCCGGCCGACGCGGCGGCGCAGGCGTACGTGAACCTCGCCACCGAGCTCGCGTCGCGGTTCGAGTGATGCGGCTCTCACTCCGGGCGGCGGGGATCGCCTTCCTGATCGCCGCGGTGGCCGCGGCGTGCAACGAAGTCGGGACCAACCCCAACACTCCGATCGCCATCCAGCTCGAGGCGCCGGCATCTCCGTCGGTGCTGGTCGGCGACACCCTGCGCGACAGTCTGGGACGCGCGGCCCCGCTGCACGTCGTGGTATTCAACTACAAGAACGACACCATCGCGAACATTCCGGTGTCGTTCCTGGCCGTGGACTCGACGGGCTCGGTGACCGTGGATCCAACGTTAGGCACAGTGGTGGGCCACCGGCTCACCGTCTCGCCGGTGCTCGTCGTCGCCACGGCGGCGGGACTCCAGTCGATTCCCGATACGATCGTCGTGGTCGACACGCCGTCGGTGATGCTCGCCGAGGATTCGGCGCGCGACAGCGTCGACTTCAGCTTCGCCGGCGGATTGCGGGACACGGTGCTCACGCTGCGCGTGCGTCTCGTCCACCTGCCGGATTCAGCGGCTGTGCCGGAGTACGCGGTGCACTACACGGTCCTGCACCCGGCGCCGTACGACAACACGGACTCGACCAACGTCCAGCTCGTGAAGAACGCCACCGTCGCGCAGCTGGTGGACACAACGGACGCGACCGGCAGCACCAATCTGGCGCTCCGGCTCACGCCGTTCACGCATCCATTCAACGACTCGCTCGTCGTTCAGGTGAGCGCGACGGCGCCGGGCGGCCTCCCGGCGGGCAGTCCCGTGGTGTACGTTAGGCGCATCAACGTCCACTGAGCGGCGCCCGGCGGCGCGCCCATCGACGACCGAGGTGGTCATGACCGTGACGGCCGAGCCGAACGCATCGACGACACGCGACCCGCACCTGGCGCCGACGACGCTCACGCGCCTCTTCTTCGACGCCGTCGCGGGCTTCGACCGGCCTAACGCCCTCCAGGTGAAGGTGGGGGGTGCGTATCAGCCGATCTCCCACCGCACGCTGGCAACGCGCGTCCGCCACACGGCCTTCGGCCTTCGCGCGCTCGGCGTGCCCGACGACGCGGTGATCGCGATCCTGTCCGAGAACCGACCCGAGTGGGCGATCGCCGACTACGCGTGCCTCACGGCGCGATATCTCGACGTCCCGATTTACCCGACGCTGCCCGACGAACAGATCGCGTACATCCTCCAGGACTCCGGGACGATGGCGATCTTCGTGTCCACGACGGCGCAGGCGCAGAAGATCGCCGCGGTGCGCGCGTCCCTGCCCACGCTCAAGTGGGTGATTGCGTTCGACGACGTGACCGGCAACGGCATCGACATGACGCTCGCGGCGCTCGAGGCGCGCGGCGCGGCTATCGAGACACCGGATGCTGCGGCCCGCTATCACGACGAGGCGATGGCCGTCGCGCCGGACCACGTGGCCACCATCGTGTACACATCGGGCACGACCGGCGAGCCCAAAGGTGCCATGCTCACGCACGGCAACCTGGCGTCGAACGTTGCCGCCGTCGCGAAAGTCATTCCCATTACGGACCAGGACGCATCGCTGAGCTTCCTGCCGCTGTCGCACGTGCTGCAGCGGCACTTCGATGTCCTCATGTTCGCCACCGGCGTGTCGATCGCGTACGTGGAATCGATGGACACGGTGACCGTGAACATGGCCGAGATTCGGCCGACGTTAGTCGTCGCGGTGCCGCGCGTGTACGAGAAGATCTACGCGCGCGTGCTGGAGAACGCGTTGGCGAGCGGCGCGTTCAAGAAGCGCGTGTTCTTCTGGGCGCGCGCGGTGGGCGAGCGGTGGGCGGAGGTGCGCCTCGCCGGCCGCACGCCGAATGCACTGCTCGCCGCGCAGTACGCGATCGCGAAGACCCTCGTGTTCTCGAAGCTGCGCGAGCGCGTGGGCGGACGGCTCCGGTATTTCGTGTCGGGCGGCGCGCCGCTGGCGCCCGCGATCAACACGTTCTTCTACGCCGCGGGGCTCGTGATTCTCGAGGGCTACGGCCTGACGGAGACGTCGCCGGTGATCGCGGTGAACACGCCGCAGCGGTATCGCATCGGCACCGTTGGGCCGCCGATCGCGGGCGTCGAGGTGGCCATCGCGCCGGATGGCGAGATCCTGTGTCGCGGGCCGAACGTCATGACAGGCTACTACAAGAAGCCCGAGGCGACGCGCGAGGCGATCGATGACGCCGGATGGTTCCACACCGGCGATATCGGCGTGCTCGAGGATGGCTTCCTGCGCATCACGGACCGCAAGAAGGATCTCATCGTGACGGCGGGCGGGAAGAAGATCGCCCCGCAGCCGATCGAGAACCACATCAAGCTGAACAAGTACGTGTCGCAGGCGGTGATGATCGGCGACCAGCGGAAGTTCCCGATCGTGCTGGTGGTGCCGAACTTCGAGCAGCTCGAGAAATGGGCGAAGCTCAAGAACCTGCTCTACGCCGACCACAAGCAGCTCATCGCCCAGCCGATGGTGAAGGCGAAGATGGAGAAGGAAGTGTTGGGCAAGCTCACGGGACTCGCGCACTTCGAGACGCCCAAGAAGCTGGCCTTGCTGGACCGCGACTTCACGGTGGACTCGGGCGAGCTGACGCCGACGCTCAAGGTGCGGCGCCGGGTGATCGACAAGAAGTTCAAGACGCTGATCGACCGGATCTACGCCGAGAGCGACGGCGCGACCGACGCGTGACGTCAGCCGCGCGTCGCGCGAGCGAGCGTCGTGAGGTCCCGTTTCTCGCCTAACCAATCGTGCGCGTCGCGCGCACGCTCGACGATGCCGGCGGGGATCGAGGCGCGGGCGGGGACGAGCAGCCGCCCCGATGGCTTGAGCGCGGCGACGCTCGATTCGAGGAACGCCGCGCCGGCGTGCGCGTCGTCCAGCGCGATCGCGCGGGCGGACTCGGGCCGCATGGGCAGGATCTCGGGCGCGCGCGCCACCGATACGCCGAAGCCGCTCGACACGACGCCTAACGGATCGACGGCCAGCACGTGGACGCCCTCGACGAGCGCGGCCGCCTCGTGGGCGGCGTCGCCCCAGGTGCCGGCGAGTACCACCAGACCGCCGGGTTCCGTGAGCCCCAGGAGCGCGGCGGCGCGGAGCGCGCGCTCCGAGCGCTCGCTCGGTGAGGTCGTCGACGGTCCGGCCGTCGGCGTGCCCCCCGCGCCGCGGAAATCGGCGACGCCATCGACGATCGGGTAGCGCGCCCCACAGATCGGGCAGCCGAGCGCTCCGCTGAGAATGTCGCGGTCCTCGAGCCGGTCGGCCGACGCCACGAGCCACGTGAGCTCGTGCGGGCGCGGACATCGGAACGCGTCCACGACCTCGATGAACATGAGGGAGGTCAGCTCGCCGACAGGCGCAACTCGTCCACGTTCACGCCCTCGGGCCGTGTGACCGCGTACAGCACCGCGTCGGCCACGGACGCGGCGTCGAGCATCGCGTCGCGCGGCGGAAACCGGCCCGTGCCCGCCAGGTCGCCCCAGATCTCGGTGTTCGTTGGGCCGGGCGAGACGAGCGTCGCGCGCACGCCGGTACCGCGCAGCTCCTCGCGCACCACATCGTGCAGGGCGCGCACGCCGAACTTGCCCGGCGCATACGACCCGTTGCCGGCGTACGCCGCGCGGTCGGCCACGGAGCCGATGGTCACGATGTGGCCGCTGCGGCGGGCGCGCATCGCGCCTAACGCGGCGTGCAGGAGATAGAACGGCGCGTTCAGGTTGACGCCGATCGAGGCGGCAAAGTCCTCGGGCGTGATGTCGGCCAACGGCCGGGGGTGAAAGATGCCGGCGTTGTTGACGAGGATGTCGGGGGCGCCGCCGAACGCGAGCGTGATCACCTGCATGGCCCGCCCAACGGCGGCCGGGTCGGCCACGTCGCAGGGCACCGGCAGCGCCGCGCCGCCTAACTCCGCGGCGCGCTGGGCGAGCGCGTCGGCGCCGCGCGCCAACATGGCGACGCGCGCGCCGGCTTGGGCGAGCGAGTGCGCGATGGCCAACCCGATACCGCGCGACGCCCCGGTGACAACGGCGCCCCGCCCTGCCAGCACCGCCGCGGCGGCATCCGGCGCGGGCTCACTCCCGCGCGTCACCGGACCGGCGGCGTGTGGCCGTGCGCCAGGTACAGGAACTCTTCGCGCGTCCGCGCGTCGTTGCGGAAGATGCCCCGCACCGCGGACGTCACCGTCTGCGAATTCTGCTTCTGGACCCCGCGCATCATCATACAGAGGTGGTACGCCTCGATCACCACGCCGACGCCTTTCGGGTTCAACACGTCCTGGATGGCCTGCGCGATCTGCTCCGTTAGGCGCTCCTGGACCTGCAGCCGGCGGGCGAACACCTCGACGATGCGCGGCAGCTTCGACAGGCCGACGATCTTGTTGTCGGGAATGTACGCGATGTGCGCCTTGCCGAAAAACGGCAGCATGTGGTGCTCGCACAAGGAATACAGCTCGATGTCGCGCACCATCACCATGCTCGTGTGCGACTCCTCGAACACCGCGTTGTTCACCACGTCGCGCACATCCATCTCGTAGCCGCGCGTGAGCCACGTGAGCGATTTGGCCACGCGCAGCGGCGTCTTGAGCAGCCCCTCGCGATCGGGATCTTCGCCGATGAGTTGGAGCAGCCGATGCACGATCGACTCGAGCTCGGGCGCGTGCTCCGGCGTCTGGTCGTCATCCGCCTCGAGGAACGCGCGGCTGCCCCGCCCGTCCACGCTCCCCGCCTTACGGTCCTTCGTATTCGACATAATTGTTGTCCGTCTCCCAGAGGCGCAGGCGCGTGAGCGTCGCCGGATGAACCACCGGCGCCAGCACGTTCCAACAGGCGACCACGAGATTCTCGGCCGTCGGATTGATGCCCTGCATGAAATCGACGTCGATGTTCAGGTTGCGGTGGTCCATCTTGTCGACCAGATGCTCTTCGACCACGTCGCGCAGCTTCTTCAGGTCCATCACGTAGCCGGACTTCGCCTCGATGTCGCCGGTGACCGACACATCGAGCCGATAGTTGTGGCCGTGCCAATTGGCGTTGTTGCACGGTCCAAAGAGCGACCGATTCTCGGAGTCACTCAGCTCCGGGTTGTGCAGACGATGGGCCGCGTTGAACGTGAGGCGGCGGGTAACGGTGACTCGTGGCATGACTGTGGATGATGGGACGCGTCGAACGAACGCGGCGTGCCGACGGTGGGTTCCCGTGGAACCGCTTGAGTCGACCGCGCCGCGCTTCTATGTTCCGCACATGAAACCGCCCCGCGAACGAGGCATTTCTGTTAATACGGACGGCGGCGGTTGAAAGTCAAGGTCGCTCTCGCAGCGGCGGCGACCGTCAGCAGTGCAGCGTGGTCGGCACTCTGGACCTTCCCGAGCATGCTGCTCAGTGCCTTCCTCGTCGCTTGGGCGGCAGAGGCCGCGCAGTTTCTCATCGCGCAGGGATTGGCACTGGCCATCCTCGCGTGGATCCAGACGCTGCCCGAGTTAGCCGTCGAAGCCGTGATCGCGTGGCAGGCCGGGCACGATCCGGTGAGCTGCTTCGTCGCGGCGACGCCGGCCGGGTGCAAATCGCACCTCGCGATCGCGAACTTCACCGGTGCGGTTCGGCTCTTGGTTGGG
>DASYXE010000418.1:0-3212 GCA_035935375.1 Gemmatimonadaceae bacterium
CGAGCTCGGCGTCCGCCTGGCGCTCGGCGCCCAATCGGGTGATGTCGTGCGGCTGGTCATCGGCGAGAGTCTGCGGTTCGCGGCTACCGGGCTGGCGATCGGCGCCATCGCGAGCCTGGCGGCTGCGCATTGGGTCGCGCCGCTCCTCTTCAACGAGTCGCCGCGTGATCCGGCGGTGTTCACTCTCGTGAGCGGTGTATTGCTCGCCGCGTCGCTCGCCGCGAGCTGGATTCCGGCCCGCCGGGCCGCGCGCGTCGATCCGACCACGGCGCTGCAGGCCGGCTGAGTCCGCCGCGAGAGGAGGCCCTTGCGGCCCGCGCCGTGACACCACATATACTTCCCCGTGTATTCAACGGGGAGCGCCGCGTGGATGAACAACTGCCGTTGGTCAAAGGCACCGTCGATCTCCTGGTGCTCAAAGCGCTGTCGTGGCTGCCGATGCACGGTTTCGGCATCTCGATCTGGCTCGAACAGCAGTCGGACGGCGCGTTAGGCCTGGACGACAGCGCCATGTACCAGGTGCTCCACCGTCTCGAGAGCCGCGGATTTGTCAAAGCCGAATGGGGCGTCACCGACAACAATCGCAAGGCGCGCTACTACCGGCTCACGCCGTCGGGCCGCGCGCACCTCAAGTCGTCGACGGACGTGTGGCTGCGCTACAGCCGTTCGGTGACCGCGATCGTGACGCTCAGGTCGCGGCCGGCGCCGGGCTGAGGTCGACTCGCGTATGGCTGTACCGCGCCGGCTCTTCCGACTGCCGCTCACCGGCGCCCGCCGCGCCGAAGCCGAGATGGACGAGGAGCTCGAGGCGCACCTCGCGCTCGGCGTCGAATACTTCAGGGCCCGAGGTCTCTCCCCGGACGAGGCGCTCCGCGCGGCGCGCGCGCGGTTCGGCGATTTTGCGACCGCGCGAGCGACGCTCCGTCGCACGGCCCGGCTCAAGGAGGCTCGCGTGCTGCGACGCGAATGGTTAGCCATGATGTCCCGTGACCTCGTCTTCGCGCTGCGCCAGATGCGCCGCGACCGCACGATGGTCGCCGTGGTGATTGCTACGTTAGGCCTCGGCATCGGCGCGAACCTGGTCGTGTTCGATGTCGTGGACCGTCTCCTCTTGTCTCCGCCCTCTCACGTCCCTGATCCGGATCGCGTCGTGCGTCCGTGGTTCGAGCGCACCGTGAAAGGGTTTGGCTTGTCGGCAGGCTATCAGACCAATTGGCCCGGCCTTCAACGCATGGCAGCCGTGTCCTCGTTCGACAATGTGGCGGCGTACAGTTATCCGGAGGAGACATCGATTGGCCGCGGTGCTGCCGCCACGTCGGCGCAGGTGGAAGGGGCAAGCGCGAGCCTCTTTGCCATGTTAGGCGCAAAACCGGAGCTCGGCCGGTTCTATGGTCGCGCCGAGGATATGCCACCGTCCGGATCGCCTGTCGCGGTGGTGAGCCACTCCTACTATGAGCGCCATCCCGACATTCTCGGCAAGGCACTCTCGATCGAAAACACGAACTACGTCGTCGTCGGCGTCGCGCCCACAGGCTTCACCGGCGCCGAGCTGCTGGGAGTGGATATTTGGATTCCGCTGACGAGCTGGTTCTTCAAGGAAACCGGGAACACCACCAACTACCTCACCGACGATGGTTCGTACATCGTGTCGACGGTCGCGCATCTTCGCGCTGGTGCCACGGTCGAGCGGGCGGCCGCTCAAGCCAGCACGATTTTCGCCGCGAGCGTCGACACCGCATCGACCCTCCGCTCACCCGCGCCGCGCGTGGTGCTCGCATCGATTGTCGCGGGACGCGGGCCCGGTCCGCACTCCACGGCGACGGTCACCGCCTGGCTCTTCGGCGTCGCCCTCGTCGTTTTGCTCGTGGCATGCGTCAATGTGGTGACGCTCCTGTTGATGCGTGCCGTGAGGCGCCGCGGCGAGATCGCCATTCGCCTGTCGCTCGGCGTCTCCAGACGCCGGCTGCTGGCGCAATTCGCCATCGAGGGCGCGGTGCTCGTCGCGCTGTCCACAGCGGCGGCCGTGCTCGTTGCACGGTTAGCACGCGGGCTCGTGTACGCAGTCTTGTTGCCCGACATGGCCGCCGACTCCGCGATGCCCGCGCTTCACGTGGCCGTGTTGCTGGGAGGCCTCGTGCTGCTGTCTGTGCTCGCCACGACATTCGCGCCGGCGCTGCATGCCGCGACGGTCGATCTGTCGAGTGCGATGAAAGGCAGCGGCGTCAACAAGGTTGCGCGCCGATCGCGACTCCGCGGCGCGCTCGCCACTGTGCAGGTGGCGTTGTCGGTGGTGCTCCTGGTGGGCGCCGCACTGTTCGAGCGATCCCTTGCCAACGTGCGCGCCGTCCCGCTCGGGCTCGACGTCGATCGCGACATCGTCGCCGCGGTGCAGTTGGACAACGGTCAGAATGCGGCCGCAAAAGACCAATTTTGGCAGGACGCGATGCGTCACGTCTCGGCGCTGCCCAGTGTCGAGCGCGCGACGCTGTCGATCGGCGTACCGTTCCGATCGGCCATGGTCCTCAGATTCCGCTTAGGCGGTGGTAGGAAGCCGCCGCACCTCGACACCGGGGGGCCGTATGCGTACGGCGTAAGTCCGACGTTCTTCGCGACACTCGGTACGCACGTCATGCGCGGCCGCCAGTTCACCGACGCCGATCGAAGCGGTGCGCAGCGCGTGGTGATCGTCAACGCGACGCTCGCGCGCCTCGCGTGGCCGAATCAGGACCCGATCGGCGCCTGCGTCAGCGTCGGGAGTGATTCTCTGCCCTGCGCGACCATCGTGGGCGTCGTGCAGGACATTCATCGGAGCAGCGTGATCGAGTCGCCCATGCTGCAATTCTACGTCCCAATCTCCCAGTGGCCGGTCAGCTACTGGGCGACCGCGATGATCGTTAGGCGAAGGGCGTCGGCGGCCAGCGCGCGGACAGTGGGCGACGTCAGGCGCGCGCTGCAGTCCGTGGAGGCGGACGTACCGTATCCGTACGTCGCGCCCTTCGCCGACCTGGTCGATCCGCAGTTGTCGTCGTGGCTTCTCGGGGCGAGGATGTTTTCGCTCTTTGGCGGATTGGCGTTCGCGGTGACGCTGATGGGCCTCTACGGCCTGCTCGCCCACAACGTCGCCGAGCGCCGCCACGAACTCGGAGTGCGCACCGCGCTCGGCGCGCGCGGCCGAGACATCGTCGCGTTGATCGTGCTGCAAGGCACGCGCA
>DASYXE010000419.1:0-3875 GCA_035935375.1 Gemmatimonadaceae bacterium
TCCGACGTGCAAGTGGAGGTGCTCCGCCTGGCGGACCTGGCACGTGCTGCGGGCGCGCGCGGGGTGGTATGCAGCGGGATCGAGGCGGCCGCCGTCCGCTCCGAACATGGTGACGCGCTGGAGATTCTGGTCCCCGGCGTCCGTCTCGCAGAGAGCGATGCGCACGACCAGAAGCGTGTCGTCACGCCAGGCGGAGCGGCCACGGCCGGGGCGACGTACGTCGTGGTCGGCCGCACCGTAACACAGGACGCGAATCCTCGCGCGGCACTCGCGCGGGTGCGAGCCGAACTCCTTGCATCGTCCTCGTAAGTCGGTTATCCTATAAGACTTGACTGGATTTTCCCGATTACGAGGTGTGGTTCCGTGAAAGTACGAAGCAGCGTGAAGCCGATTTGCGAGCACTGCAAGGTGGTGAAGCGCAAAGGCGTGACGCGGATCATCTGCAAGCGCAGCCCGAAGCATAAGCAGCGGCAGGGCTAACCCATGGCACGCATCGCCGGCGTGGACCTGCCACGCGAGAAGAAGGTCGAGATCGGCCTCACCTACATTTTTGGCATCGGGCGGTCGGTGGCGCGACGGATCGTCGCCGAAACCGGTGTGAACGCCGATCTGCGCATCAAGGATCTCAGCGACACCGACGTGAACCGGCTGCGCCAGGTGATCGAGCGCGACTATCGCGTCGAGGGCGCGTTGCGCACCGAAGTCGCGATGAACATCAAGCGGTTGATGGACATCGGCTCGTATCGCGGCATTCGGCATCGCCGCGGGCTGCCGGTTCGCGGCCAGCGCACGCACACGAACGCGCGCACGAAGAAGGGTCCGCGCCGCGCGATCGCCGGCAAGAAGAAGGTCACCAAGTAACGACTCCCCGCGCGCGGACGGCCTAACGCAGGCCTGCCGCGCGCGGATCGCGATAGACGACACGGCACCTTTCACTGTCACTCGGCATGGCCACAGCGAAAACCGGAACGAGCAAGAAGAGCAAGCGCGTCGTGGAGGCGGAAGGGATCGCCCATGTGAACGCGACCTTCAACAACACGATCGTCACGATCACCGACATGCACGGCAACGCGGTGGCGTGGGCGTCGTCGGGGAAGGCCAACTTCAAGGGCTCCAAGAAATCGACGCCGTTCGCGGCGACGGTGGCCGCCGAGATGTGCGCCAAGGAAGCGTTAGGCATGGGCGTCAAACGCGTGCACGTGCGCGTGCAGGGACCCGGGTCGGGACGCGAGTCCGCCATTCAGGCGCTCGCCGCCGCCGGGTTGCAGATCCGGTCGATCAAGGACGTCACGCCGATTCCGCACAACGGCTGTCGTCCACCGAAGCGCCGGAGGGTCTGAGCCATGCGCTACACCGGACCGAGCTGCCGGCAGTGCCGCCGCGAAGGCACGAAGTTGTTCTTGAAGGGCACCAAATGCTTCACCGAGAAGTGCCCGGTCGAGCGCCGGCCGTATGCGCCGGGCCAGCACGGACAGGCCACCGCGCGTCGCCGGAAGGCGTCGGAATACGCCAAGCAGCTGCGCGAGAAGCAAAAGGTGAAGCGCATTTACGGCGTGAGCGAGCGTCAGTTCCGCAACACGTTCGAGCGCGTCACCAAGCTGCCGGGCGTCACGGGACACAACCTGCTCGCCGCCCTCGAGAGCCGCTTGGACAACATGGTGTACCGGATGGGGTTCGCGTCGAGCCGCAAGGCGGCGCGGCAGCTGATTCGCCACCGACACATCCACGTGAACGGGAAGCAGGTCGACATTCCGAGCTACTTGGTGCGACCCGGCGAAGAGGTGTCGGTGAACACGAAGTCGCGCGAACAGGTGTCGGTGATCTCCGCGCTCGAGTATGCCTCGCGCGGCGCGCCGCTCTCCTGGATCGCCGTCGATCGCGACACGTTCAGCGGGCGCATGCTCGAGCGCCCGGGCCGCGGCGACATTCCGATCGCGGCGCAAGAGCAGTTGATCGTCGAGCTGTACTCGAAGTAGGCACGGGTCGGGACCCTAACTCCCATACGAGCCCACCGCGCGTTAGGGGCGGGGTGGGGCGTCACCGGGTCGACTCCCGGTTGGACCACACGAGGATGACAACACCAATGGTTACGGCAATCGATCTCACCGGGCTGGTTCGTCCGCAGCTCGTTGAAGCCACGAAGCGCGACGACAATCCGAACGTCGCGGAATTTCGCATGCAGCCGCTGGAGCGCGGCTTCGGCCACACGTTAGGCAACGCCATGCGGCGTATGCTGCTGTCGTCCCTGCGCGGCTCGGCCGTGTGGGCGTTCCGCATCGACGGCGTCGTGCACGAGCACCAAACGATCTCGGGCGTCGTCGAAGACGTCCACCAGATCATCGGCCACCTGAAAACGCTCACGCTGTCGCTCGCCGATGACGTGGACACCGCCGTGCTCCGCATTCGCAAGAACGAGGCGGGTCCGGTCACGTCGGCCGACATCGAGAGCTCGGGTGTGGTGCGGGTGATCGACGATCACCACCACCTCTTCACCCTGCAGGATGACCGGGAGCTCAACGTCGAGTTGTACGTCGACAAGGGACGCGGATACGTCGAAGCCGACCAACATCCTCTGGACCGCGGACTGCCGGTCGATCTCGTTCGCATCGACTCGATCTACAATCCGGTTCGCCGCGCAAACTTCTCGGTCGCCGAGACGCGCGTGGGACAGCGCACGGACTACGACCGCCTCACGCTCACGGTCGAGACCAACGGCACGATCACGCCCGAGGAAGCGGTGAGCTACGCGGCCGCGCTGGCGCAGACGCACTTCCAGTTCTTCGCCAACTTCGGCTCGCACGCGCAGGGCGCGGTGCCGCCGGTGGGCGATCACTCAGCCGATGCCCAACGCCTCGTGCAGTTGTTCCACACGCCGATCGATGAGCTCGAGCTGTCGGTGCGGTCCGTGAACTCGCTCAAGAACTCCGACATCCGTACGTTAGGCGACCTGGTTCGGCAAACCGAGTCGCAGATGCTGCAGGTCAAGAACTTCGGCAAGAAGTCGCTCCAGGAGATCGCCGATCTGCTCGAGCGTCAGGGCCTGAATTTCGGGATGCGGTACGAGGAGACGACCGATGGCGTGCGGATCACCGATTGGGGCACCGCACCCAGCCGCGCCGCCGCCGCCGCGCCCGACGACGAGGAGTAAGCACTCATGCGTCACCGGAAAGCGGGACGGCAGCTGCGCCGCACGAGCGAGCAGAAGCTGGCCCTCATGCGCAACCTCGCGTCCTCGCTCATCGAGCACGGCGCGATCGAAACCACGGAAGCCAAGGCCAAGGAGCTGCGGCCGTTCGTCGAGCGCCTCATCACCAAGGCCAAGTCCGGCACGCTGCACGATCGCCGGCTTGCGGTGCGGCACATCCACAAGCGCGAGACGGCCGACAAGCTGTTCCAGGAAGTGGGCCCCAAGTTCAAGTCCCGCGCGGGCGGCTACACCCGGATCCTCAAGACGGGACACCGCAAGGGCGATGGCGCCGACATGGCGCGCATCGAGCTCATCGAGGGGTGATCATGACGAAGAGAGGATGCTACGTGTGCGGCCGCGGAGTTGCGTTCGGCAACAACGTCTCGCACGCCAACAACAAGGTGCGCCGCGTCTGGAAGCCGAACCTCCAGGTCGCACGCATTCTCGTGGACGGCAAGCCCACGAAGATTCGCGTCTGTACGCGCTGCCTGAACGCCGGCAAGATTCAACGTGCTCCCCGCGGACAGGTCGCGTGATCTCCGCTCGACTCGCACGAGACGGTGTTCGAAGGGAGCTTCTCGTGAGGCTCCCTTTTTTTCTGAAAGTCGACCGAGTGATCGTGAGGCAAGGTTGCGGGCGGTCGCGTCGAAAAAAAGAAGGCAACTGTTTGAAAGGATAACAAAAGTGA
>DASYXE010000420.1:0-2752 GCA_035935375.1 Gemmatimonadaceae bacterium
CGCGTGCGCGCCGAATAGACGGACGAATCCGCGAGTACGCCCGTCGCGCCGACCACCCAGCCGTGCGGCACCGTTAGGCGGACGTCGTAGTCCGCCGGGTCCATGTAGAACTCGGCGCCGTTGAGGTACGGGTCCGTGACCCAACGGTTCACGTCGTCGTACACGGCCACTTCCGGATACCAGTAGCCGAGGAAGAACACGTGGCCATCGCGCCCCTCTCGGCCGTCGGACGGCGTGGGCGGCGGCGTGAATGACCACGCGAAGGCGAGATGGGCGCTGTCGCCCGGCATGACGGCCGCGGGCAACCGGATCCACATCACGGTGCCGTCCACGTTGTAGCCCGGTCGGGTGGTATCCGGCGAGGCAGCGAGGGGGCGGCCGGCCACGGCCACCTTCGTCAGCGTGACGCCGCCCGTGATGGGCACCGAACTGCGCCGCGGGCTCGCGGCCGCGAACACATTCTGGCGCAGATACACGGCGAGCGCGCGCAGCGTGTCGGGCGAGCGATTCAGGTACACCACCGATTCGGTTCCCGTTAGGCGCGAGGCCGCCGGGTCGAGCGAGGCGTCGATGCGATAGCGCGCATGCTGGACCCAGTTGGATGGGCCCGGCTCGCCCGTGCGCGTCCGCGTGCCGCGCGCGACGGCGCGGGTGAACGGAGCGCTCTCGAACACCGGGCCCGGCAGGGGGCGACCCGCGTTGACGGTGGCAACGGGGTCGACCACCGGCGACGGACGCGACTGTGCGGCGACGGCCCCGGTGCCGAACGAGAGGGCGAGAGCCGAGCACACGACGCGCCGCGCCACACACACGGACGCAACACGGGACACCAGGCGATTGACGCGCACCAACGGCTCCGAATGACGGTGGAATGAATAGTCGACGGCGGGCGACTCATACTGGCCCGGTGCGCGCCGTCTCGCAATCGCTCGTGGCGCCGCGCGGACTTGACGGGACGTTGACACCTGGCGCTTCGTCCCTGCGTAGGGAATCTTGCGTCTGGGCTTCTGGAGGCTGCATGGACGGCGAGCAAATCATGACCGTGGTCTGCGTTGCGGTCATCACTTTTGGCGTATCGGTGTGCATGATCGCAGCGGCCTTTGGGGCGCGGGCGCGGGCCAAGCTCAAGGGTTCGCCCGACCTGTCCAAATTCGACGCGCGACTCGAACGCATCGAGCAGACGTTGGACAGTGTGGCCGTGGAGGTCGAACGGGTGAGCGAGGCGCAGCGGTTCACTGCGCGAATTCTGTCCGAGCGCAAGGACGGCGCGCCGGCACAGCTTCCGGCCGTGGAGGGACGTCGATGACCGAGGCGATGTTGGTGGACCTGCTGACCTTCATGTTCGGGGCCGGGTGCCTGATCGCGTTCACGCGCGTCGTGACGGCGTTCCTGAACCGGAAGCGGCCATCGGCGCCTGCACCGGACACCACCGCGCTCGAAGCGCGCTTGGCGCGCATCGAACAGATCGTGGAGTCGACGGCGATCGAGGTGGAGCGCATCACGGAATCGCAGCGCTTCATGGTGAACGTGTTCTCGCAGCGCGCACCGGAGGCGGTGCCGCTGCCGCGTCCCGGCTCGCGCGTGACCACGCCGCACTGACGTCGCCATTCCGACCGACTCGAGGTTTCCGTTAGGCGCGCAGACGGCGGCGCCGGCCGATGCGGCGCCGGCGCCGGGACCGTCGCTGGTCGCCGATGCGCAGGTGCCGGCGCGCGATGGGTTCACGTCGGTATTCTCGACCGTAACCCGGCGCGGACAGTGGGTGCTGCCGCGCGCGCTGCGGGTCGCGGCATTCATGGGTCACGCCAACTTGGACCTGACGCAGGTGGCAATCGCGCCGGGCGGGGCGTCGATCGAAGTGCTCAGCCTCCTCGGCGAGGTCGAGATCGTGGTGCCGCGGTCGCTGCGCGTGGAATGCAGCGTGAATCCGGTGCTCGGCGAATTCGAGCTGAAGGCGACGAACGTGGCACCACCGTCGCCGACGGCGCCGCTCGTGCGAATCAGCGGATCGGCCGTGTTGGGACGGGTGCGGGTACGCGTCGTGGATCCGAGTACGCCGCGGTGGTGGGAGACCTGGCTGGAGCAGCGCCGCGAGCGCGGGCAGAAGCGCCGGGAGAAGCGCGACCGGAAGCACGGCCGCGGGCGCCCCGACCGCCTAACGGATTAGCCGCCGCGCAGCGCCGCGAGGGGATCGAGCCGCGTGGCGCGGTGCGCGGGCACGAGGCTCGCCAGGGCGGCGACGACGAGCAGGACGGCGGCCACACCGGCGAACGTCACGGGGTCGCGCGTGCCCACACCGTAGATCATCCCGGCCAGTGCCCGCGTCGCGGCGGCCGAGGCGACGAGGCCGATTGCGACGCCGGCGCCGGCGAGCGCCAGGCCCTGGCGCAGGACCATGAGCGACACGCCGCGACGACTCGCGCCCAACGCCATGCGGACGCCGATTTCGTGCGCGCGTTGGCTCACGAAGTAGGCGATGATGCCGTAGATGCCGACCGCGGCCAACGCGAGTCCCGTCAGGCCTAAGAGAAGGAGCAGCGTGGTGGTGAAGTGGGGCGTGGCCATCGAGCGCGCGATGACCTCGTCCATCGTGGTGAGGCCGCTGAGCGGCAGCTCGGCATCGACGCCGGCCACGGCGCGCCGCAGGGCGGGCGCGAGCGACGCCGGCGGCAGCGCGGTGCGAATGGCCAGACTCATCCCGAATCCGTTCAAATGGCTCATCGGATAGTAGACTTCGTTAGGCGGCGGGGCG
>DASYXE010000421.1:0-7892 GCA_035935375.1 Gemmatimonadaceae bacterium
CCGACCGCCGTCGCCGTGACGGCCGAGCGCGCGTTCCTCGCCGCGCTCGAGGGCGGATGCCAGGTGCCGATCGGAGCGCTCGTCATGTCCGAGGCATCGGGCCTCGTGCTCTACGGACTCATCGCCGAGGTCGAGGGTCGCCGCGTGCTGCGCGGCAACACGCGCGTCGATCCCGCTGACCCCGCGGCGTCCGGTGCCTCGCTCGCCGCCGACCTGCTGCGGCGTGGAGCGGCGGACATTCTCGCCGGTCTGCGCGGTCTCGAAACCGTGCCGGCGCCGCAACCCGAATGATCGTGCGCCCATTGGTCCACGCGTCGCCTCCCGTCCGCCCGTTCCGTTAGGCACATGGCCTTTCCCGTTCACCGCCCGCGCCGGCTGCGGCGCACCGAATCGCTGCGCCGGCTCGTCCGCGAGACCAACCTCGTGCCGGCGCAGCTCGTGCTGCCGCTGTTCGTGCGCTCGGGGAACAAGGTGCGGCGCCCCATCGACGCAATGCCCGGCGTCGCCCAAACGTCGGTCGATGAGATGCTGCGCGACGCCGAGCGCGCGGCGAAAGCCGGCGTCGGCGGCGTGCTGTTGTTCGGCATCCCCGAGCACAAGGACGCAACGGGCACGGAATCGTGGGCCGACGATGGTCCCGTGCAACAAGCGGTGCGCGCGCTCAAGCGGGAGCTCCCGGACCTCGTCGTCATCACCGACGTCTGTCTGTGCGAGTACACGGACCACGGTCACTGCGGCGTCCTCGTGAACGGCGATGTCGACAACGATGCGACGCTCGAGCTGCTCGCGCGCGAAGCGGTGTCGCACGCACGCGCCGGCGCCGACATCGTCGCGCCGAGCGACATGATGGATGGCCGGGTCGCCGCGCTTCGCCGCGCGCTCGACGACGCGCACTGCGCGCAGACGCCCATTCTGTCGTACGCGGCGAAGTTCGCGTCGGTGTTCTACGGCCCGTTCCGTGAGGCAGCGGAGTCCACGCCGCGCTCCGGTGATCGGCGCGGGTATCAGATGGATCCGCCCAACGCGCGCGAAGCGCTGCGCGAAGTGAAACTCGATCTCGATGAGGGCGCGGATGCCGTCATGGTGAAGCCCGCGGGTCCGTATCTCGACGTGATTGCGCGCGTACGGCATACGACCTTGGTTCCGCTCGCCGCCTATCAGGTGAGCGGCGAATTTGCTATGATTAAGGCGGCCGCCGAGCGCGGGTGGCTCGACGGCGACCGAGCGATGATGGAGTCGCTCACCGCCATTCGCCGCGCCGGCGCGGACATCATCATTTCGTATTTCGCGATCGACGCGGCACCCCGACTCCGTTAGGCACGGAGTGGGGCGCCTCGCCGCGCGCGAGGAGCGGCACCATGCACCACAGGGAATTTCCCGGCACCGGCGTCTCGGTGAGCGAAGTCGGCTTCGGGCTCTGGACCCTCTCCACCGGCTGGTGGGGCGAGAAAACCGACGACGAAGCCGTCGCCCTGCTGCGCGAAGCCTACGACACCCACGGCATCACCTTCTTCGATGCCGCGGACGCCTACGGCAACGGGCGGAGCGAACGCCAGCTCGCCTCCGCCTTCGGCACGATGCGCGATCGCGTCGTGTACGGCACCAAAATCGGCTACGACATCTACGATCCCGCGGCACAGGCCGCGCGCCGCGGACAGAGCGAGCTCCCGCAACGGTTCGATCCGCCGTTCATGCGCCGCGCCGTCGACGAATGCCTGCGCCGCCTCGACACCGACTACATCGACGTGCTCCAGCTGCACAACGTGAAGATGGCGCACGTCCGCGATCCGTTAGTCTGGGACACGCTGCGCGCGCTGACGCGCGAAGGAAAAATCCGCGCCTGGGGCGCCGCGTTCGGCCCCGCGATCGGCTGGTTGTACGAAGCGGTGGAGCTCGTCGAGCGCGAGCCCGACATCAACACCATCCAGATGATCTGGAACATCCTCGAGCAACACCCCGGCACCGCCATGCTCGAGGCCGCGCGCGCGCACGCGCCGAGCTGTGTGTTCAACATCCGCGTCACGCACGCGTCGGGCATGCTCGAGGGCAAGTACACCGAAGACACCGTATTCCCCGAGAACGACCACCGGCGCCACCGCCCGCGCTCCTGGCTCGTCAACGGCGTGCGCAAGGTGCGCACGCTCGACTTCCTCACGGCGCGCGCCACGTTAGGCCAGGCCGCGCTCCAGTGGCTCCTCGCCGAGCCGCGCGTCGTCACCACGCTGCCCAACATCTACGACGCGGGCCAGCTCGCCGAGTTCGCCGCCGCATCCGATGCGCCGCCGCTCACCCCAGAGCAGATGCGCCGCGTCGCCGAGCTCGCTCGGCAGAACTTCGGCGTCCTCGAGGAGCCGATGGCCTACAAGGGCACGATGCACCGCGAGCCGTCCACCGAACCGCAGCCCGCCGCGCCGTGATCCACCCGTGGCACGACCTGCCGCCTGGACCCCATCCGCCGGACGAGGTCACGACGGTGGTCGAGATCCCGAGCGGCAGCAAGAATAAGTACGAGCTGGACAAAAAGTCGGGACTCTTCCGACTCGATCGCGTGCTGTATTCCGCGGTGCACTACCCCGGCGATTACGGCTTCATCCCGCGCACGCTGGCCGAAGATCACGACCCATGCGACGTGCTCGTGCTGCTCAACGAGCCGACGTTTCCCGGCTGTCAGATCGAGACTCGCCCCATCGGCGTCCTCAGGATGCTCGATCGTGGCGAGCTCGACTATAAGATCCTCGGCGTCCCGAGCCACGACCCGTATTACGCCGAATACTTCGACATCGCCGACATTCCGCAGCATTATCTCAAGGAAGTCGAACACTTCTTCCACATCTACAAGGACCTCGAGGGGAAACGTGTCCAAACGGTCGGATGGGAGAAGCGCGACGTGGCCGCGCGCGTGATTGACGACGCCATCAGGCGGTACGACGAACAGTTCGTGGTGGCGTCCGGTCCGTGACCGATCGCACGCAAGCCATGCCGGCGCAGTCCAAGGTCGGCGTCCTGTTCGTATCGGATCAACCTGGCCGGCTGCAGGCGTTGCGCCAGAGCGCGCTCGCCGGCCGCGAGGTGTTTTTGTGGACGGGCGATCATCAGCGGGTGCCCGAGTGGTCGGTCCCATTGCGCGGCGACCCGTCGAAATCGGAGACGTATGCCCCGCTCGAGGGGCGCGATGCGATCGCCGTCATCGATTTGGCGGACGAGGCGCAGGCGCGCCGCGTCGCGCGCGCCGTGCGCGCCGCATTCCCGCCGACGTCGATTCTCGTCATCGACCATTGGCGACGCGCGCACCACGGCGCGCCGCGCGATGGACTCCGGTGGTTGGATGAAGGCGAGCTGCTCGCGGACGCGATCGAGCTCGTCGTCCGCCGCGTCGCGTCGCACAAGCGGTTGGGCGGACTTCGCCGCGCGCTGCGCGGCCGACGCACGTGCGCGTTCCTCGTGCAGAACGACCCCGATCCCGACGCGATCGCCTCCGCCCTCGCGCTGCGCCGTGCGTTAGGCCTGAGGCCCGAACGGTCGCCGATCATCACCTTGGGGTACGTCACCCGCCCCGAGAACCGCCGGCTCATCGAAGAGTTGGGCATCGTGGTCAAGCACGTGACGCGGCGCCGGCTGGCCGAGTTGGCGCCGCTGGTGCTGGTCGACGTGCAGCCGCCGTATTTCACGGTGCCGCTCCCCGAGGTCGCCGCCGTGGTGGACCACCATCCGACCACGGGCATGTACCGCGCCGGCTTCCGCGATGTGCGCACGTGGTTCGGCGCGAGCGCCACGATGGCCGCGGAGTATCTGCTCGCCGCCGATGAGAATGAGATGGCGACGCCGCTGGCGACGGCGCTCCTGTACGGCATCGTGACGGACACCAAGTCACTGTCGCGTTCCGCCAGCGAGGACGACCTGCGGATGTTCGCGTACCTCTTCCCGCGCGCCGACCAGGCGATGCTGCGCCGCATCCAGCACCCGTCGTACGGCACGCTGGCGCTCAAGCGATTTGGCGAAGCGCTGAAGCGGCCGCGCGTGCACAACGGCCTGGCCTACGTCCACCTGGGGCGGCTGCCGGAGGACCAGGAGCACATCGTCGCCCAACTGGCGGAGTTCTGCCTGGGGATGGCGGGCGCGTCGGTGTCGGCGGTATCGGGAGTGTTCGGGCCCAACCTGGTGATGAGCACGCGGGCGTTGTCGCCCGACGCTCGGTTAGGCGAGCGCCTGCGTGCCGCGTTCAAGCGCTACGGCAGCGCCGGCGGACACCCGGTGATGGCGAAGGCCGTGATGGACCTCGAGGCGTGGCGGCGCGACCACCCGTTCCGCGACTCGCGTTCGCTCGAGCGCACGGTGCAGCAGGCGCTCCGGAAGACGCTGTACCTCTCGCCCAACGGAACGTCGCCGCACGGGGCGCGGGTCGTCCTCAGCTCGCCTTCCGCAGCACGAGCGCGGCGTTGATCCCGCCGAAGCCGAAGGAATTCGACAACAGCAGCTCGGGCTGCGCCGTGCGCCCCACGCGGGGAATGTAGTCCAGGTCGCAGCCCTCGCCGGGTGTGGCCAGGTTCACGGTGGGCGGCAGCCAGTCGCGCGTCATCGCCAGCGCGCAGATCGCGGCCTCGATCGCGCCGCTCGCGCCTAACGCGTGGCCGTAGTACCCCTTGGTCCCGCTCACCTGCATCCGGTACGCGTGGTCCCCGAACACCCGCTTGATCGCGAGCGTTTCCGTCGCGTCGTTGAGCGGCGTCGAGCTCCCGTGCGCGTTCACGTACTCGATGTCCTCGGGCCGCACGTGCGCGTCGTCGAGCGCCCGCCGCATCGATGTCGCGGCCTGCGAGCCGTCGGGCCGCGGCGCCGTCATGTGATAGGCGTCGTTGGACATCCCGAAGCCCAACACCTCGCCGTACATCGGCGCGCCGCGCGCGATCGCCCGGTCCCGCTCCTCGAGCACCAGGACCGCGGCCGCCTCGGCCATCACGAATCCATCGCGGTCGCGGTCGAACGGACGGCTTGCGCTCGCCGGGTCGTCGTTGCGCGTCGACATCGCGCGGATGATCGCGAACGCGCCGAAGCACAGCGGCCACAGTGGCGCCTCCGCGCCGCCGCAGATCATCACGTCGGCGTAGCCGTCGCGGATCTGCCGGAACCCGTCGCCGATCGCGATCGTGCCCGACGCGCAGCTCATCGCGTTCGTGCTGTTGGGCCCTTGCACGCCGAACTCGATCGCGATGTTGCAGCTCGCCGCGCCGCCGAACACCATGAGCGCGAGTGCCGGATCGACATCGCGGAGTCCGCCCTGGTAGTACACGCCGCACTGCTCTTCCGCGTAGCCGACGCCGCCTAACGCAGTGCCCATCATCGTGCCCACGCGCTCTTTGTCTTCGGCGGCGAGGTCCAGGTGCGCATCCTCGATCGCCATGCGCGCCGCGGCCACGGAGAATTGTCCGAACCGGTCCAACCGGCGCGCGCGCTTCTTCTCCAGAAAATCGTTAGGCTCGAAGTCGCGCACCTCCCCCGCCAGGTGGCTGCGGAAGGGCGACGGATCGAACCGTGTGACTGCGGTGACCGCCGACCGCTGGGCGCGCAGTCCGCACCAGAGACCGTCGACGGTGGTTCCAATAGGAGTGATGCAGCCGATGCCGGTGATCACTACGCGACGAGACATGTCGTTCACGCCAAGCGTTCGAGGATCGAATGTGAGCGCGCCGTCACCGGCGCTCGGCAACCGCCGCCAGACCGGCAAGCGTCCGGCTCGCGATGCCATGAATGAACACGGGCCCGATCACGCGTCGGGCCACTGTCACACCAATCAACGGCCACGTTGGCCCGTTCCACGAATGTACGATGCGGACGTGCACACCGTCGTGCTCCTCCACGAACGACCACTCCACTTCCATGCCGCGCGTGACGCCGTGCACGTGGCGAAACCGAATCGCCGGACGCGCATCGTCGACCGCCATCTCCGACGTCCACCACGTTGGCCATGCCACTGGCCCGAATGGACGAGACGCTGACATCGCGACGAGCCCGCCTCCCGTTGCATCGCGCGCATCGAATCGAACCCATCGATAGTGCGCGAGATGTTCCGGCCACCGATCGACATCGCGTGCCAGCGCAAACATCGTGCGGACAGGTGCGCGAACCACGCGTTCGTCGGTGACGTTCATCGCCCAGCCGGCCGGCATCGCCGGGAGTTG
Organism: Gemmatimonadaceae bacterium; assembly: GCA_035935375.1. Taxonomy (GTDB): domain Bacteria; phylum Gemmatimonadota; class Gemmatimonadetes; order Gemmatimonadales; family Gemmatimonadaceae; genus JADGGM01. Next base: position 6,177 of record DASYXE010000421.1, read on the forward strand.
GACGGGGTCGCGCATCGCGCGCGGTGTGGTCACGAGCCGGGTGACGCCGGCGTCCAGGATGCGGTGACGCGAAAGCCCAACCGATAGCAGACGTCGGCCTGCTGCCCAACGGCGCTTCCGACCAACTCGCCCAACTCGCCGCGCGTGAATCCGCGCAGCACCGACAGGACGCCATCGTGCCGGCTCACCGGATGAAACAACAGCGGAAACGACGCGAGCCAGATGCCGGCCGCGGCGAACCAGCTGCGGTGGAGATCGCTCACGATGACGCGCAGCCGCGCGACGCGGTGCATCTCGCGCAGCAGGGCGAGCGCACCCGCGCGCTCGAAGTGGTGCAGCACCTGCGAGCACATCGCGATGTCCACGCTGCGATCGGCGAGCGGCAGATGCAACGCGTCCGCGGACACGGCCATCGTCTGCTCGCCCGCGATGCGCGCCAGCACTTCGGACTGTTCGATGCCGATGGTCTCGAGGTGGCCGCCGCGTCGGTGCGACCACGCGGCGGCGGCGGCCGGAATGTCGCCGCGGCCCGTGCCCACGTCGAGCAGCGTGAGGGGCCGGCCAGCGGGCGTGCGGCGCAGGGCGCGCCGGAGCTCGGCGATCACCGCGCGCGTGCCGCCGAAGAGCGCGTTCGCGCGCGCGACGTCGCCTAACGACCGACGGACGACGAGCGCGTCCATCCGCTCGGCGTCGTCGAGATACTCTCGTCCGCGGCGCGGACGCGGCGTGACGGCGATCACCGCTCCATCTGCGCGTAGCCGCCGCGGTAGTAGAGCAGCGGGCGGCCGTCGGCGGCGGCGCCCGCGATCACGTCGCCTAACACAATGAGATGGTCGCCGCCCTCGTACCGCGCCGCCACGTCGCACTCCACGTACGCGAGGATGTCGTCGAGCAGCACGCAGCCCGTGACGCCGCGCGTGTACCCCAACCCGTCGAACCGGTCGTCGCGCTCTTCGGCGAACCGTCGCGAGATCGCCTCCTGCGCCGTCGTCAGGATGTTGATGGCGAAGCGTTGGGCCTTCGCGATCACCGGATACATGTCCGCGCTCCGCTCCACGCAGCACAGCACGCGCGGCGGATCCAGGCTCACCGAACAGAACGCGCTCACGGTCATCCCGTGGTCGCGACCCGCATCATCGCGGGCCGTGAGGATCGTGACGCCGGTGGCGAAGCGGCCCAGCGTACTGCGAAACGTCGCTGCATCGATCATGGTGCGCGTAGTCTCCGTCACGTGGCGAGCAGGCGGAGAAGATAGCGCACCGACAGGATTTCGCTCGGCGGCACGAAGTCTCCGGCCACGCCCACGAACAGATCGGCCATGTCCTTGCGTTGGCCGAGTGTCGCGGCCGCGCGATTCATGAGGGCGGGAACGGCGACGGCGAGGGCGACTAACCGTTCGACGCGCCACTTGCCGGCGAATGCGCGGCGGCGGTCGGCGTCGTACGCAGCGAGGGCGGCGTCGGCGTCGCGTGCCGATCGAGCCTCGAGCGCGGACGCGATGTGTGGCGCGATGAGCTCTCCGCCGCGGAGCGCGGCGTAGATGCCTTCGCCGGTGAACGGATCGTAGAAATCCGCCGCGTCGCCCACCAGCGCCGCGCCGCGCGCCCACGCGCGGCGCGCGTGGTGGGCGAACGGCCCCGTCGCTCGCACCGCCTCCACACGCTCGGCGCCCGCCCATCGGGCGCCGACGGGTGGCTGCGCGGCGAGCCACGCGGC
>DASYXE010000422.1:0-2925 GCA_035935375.1 Gemmatimonadaceae bacterium
ATTGGGATCTGCACCTGTCGTACGGGCACCACTACGTCGCACTCAATCAACCGGCCATTCCCCCGGTCGGCGACGCAAAGCCTAACAGTGAGATCTTCCGGCTGCTCGGTGCGCGCATGGGCCTCGACCACCCGGTGATGCACGACGATGACCAAACGCTCATTCGCCAGGCGCTCGACGGCGGCGGCCCGACCCTCCGGGGCGTGACGTTCGACGCGTTGCGCGAGCGCGGATGGATGCGCCTCGCGGTACCGCGGCCCTACCTGCCGTTTGCCGAGGGCGGATTCCTAACGCCGAGCGGCAAGTGCGAGTTCGTGTCGGAACGCCTCGCCGGCATGGGCCTCGACCCGGTGCCGACGTACACGCCGCCCTACGAATCGCCGGAGCGCGCGCCCGATCTCGCCCACCGATTCCCGCTCACGCTCATCTCGTCGCCCGCGCACCAGTTTCTCAACAGCACCTTCGTCAACATCGGCGCCCTCCGCCGCGGCGCGCGCGAGCCCGAGTTAGTCATCCACCCCGCGGACGCCGCGCCGCGCGCCATCGTGCCCGGATCGCGCGTCCTCGTCCACAACGACCGCGGCGAATTTCTCGCCGTCGCGCGCGTCGAAGACGGCGTGCGCGAAGGAACGGTGTGGGCGCCGTCCATCTGGTGGGGCAAGTTCGCCGCCGACGGACGCAACGCCAACCACACCACCTCGCAGCGCGAGACCGACCTCGGCCACGGCCCCGTGTTTTACGACAACCTCGTCGAGGTGACTCCAGCGGATTAGTCGAAACTGTTGCGCGGCGCGACACCCCTGGCGGCGAGGCCTGCCTCGCGTGTACGCTGCACCATGAGCCGGGCCGCGGCCCGCGGCGTCGCTCGATCGTTCGTCCCGAAGTATGGAGAAGGTTGTGCCGTCTCATCCCGAAACGTTGGGCGCGCTCAAGCGCTCGAGCTATGCGTCGTCGCACTCGGTCGCGCGCTCCGTCAAAGAAGAAGTGCGCGACAACTTGTTGCGCCGCCTGACCTCCCGCACGCCCCTCTTCGAGGGCGTACTCGGCTACGATGAGACCGTCGTGCCGCAAATCGTCAACGCGCTGCTCTCGCGCCACAACTTCATTTTGCTCGGCCTGCGCGGCCAGGCGAAGTCGCGCATTCTCCGCGCGCTCGCCACGCTGCTCGACGATGAAATGCCGATCGTCGCCGGCAGCGAAGTGAACGACAACCCGTTCGCTCCCATCTCCAAGTACGCGCGCGCATGCATCGCCGAGCACGGCGACGACACGCCCATCGCCTGGGTCGGTCGCGACGAACGGTTCGTCGAAAAGCTCGCCACGCCGGACGTGACCATCGCCGACATCATCGGCGACGTCGACCCGATCAAGGCCGCGCGCGGCGGACACATTCTGTCCGACGAGCTCACGATTCACTACGGCATGCTGCCGCGCGCTAATCGCGGCATCTTCGCACTGAACGAGCTGCCCGATCTCGCGGGGAAAATCCAGGTCGGCTTGTTCAACATCATGCAAGAAGGCGACGTGCAGATCAAAGGCTACCCCGTCCGCCTGCAGCTCGATGTGTTGTTGTGCTTCACCGCGAACCCCGAGGACTACACGGCGCGCGGCAAGATCATCACGCCGCTCAAGGACCGCATCGGCAGCGAGATCCTCACGCACTACCCCGAGGATGTCGAGTTAGGCATGTCGATCACCAAGCAGGAAGCGTGGACCAAGCGCGGCGGGCTCGCTGTGCGCGTCCCCGACTTCGTCGCCGAAGTGATCGAGCGCATCGCCTTCGAAGCGCGCGGCGACAAGCGCATCGACAAACGCTCCGGCGTCTCGCAGCGGATGCCGATCACCGTCCTCGAGAACGCCGTGTCGAACGCAGAACGTCGCGCGTTGGCGATGGGCGAGTGCGAGGTCGTGCCGCGCATCACCGATGTCTACGCCGCGTTGCCGGCCATCACCGGCAAAATGGAATTGGAGTACGAAGGCGAACTGGTCGGCGGCCACGCCATCGCCGATGAGCTGATTCGCCGCGCCGCCGACGCCGCATTTCAGTCGCGCGCCGGCGGCGTGAATACCGATGACATCGTGATGTGGTTCGACCGCGGCAACGCCTTGCAGGTGGGCGAAGACCTCGGTGCATCCGCCATGGTGCGCGCGTTCGAGCGCGTGCCGAGCATCGTCGAGCTCGTGCGCGACACCGGGCTTGCCACGCAAGGCGACGACGGCGTCACCGCCGCCGCGTGCGAGCTCACGCTCGAGGCGCTCGTGGCCCGCAAGAAACTCTCGCGGTCGGCATCGGGCCACTACACACGCGCGCAGCCGCCGGAGCGCCGCCGCCCGAATCAGGATCTGTTCGGCGGCGGGATGATGACGTGATCGATCGTCAGGCGCCATCGCCGTCCGCGCGGCGTGTCCGCTCGCCGCGCCGGGACCCCGGAACGGGAATCATCGTCCGCACCGCGTGCATGGCCGATCTGCCGCTCATCGTAGAGCTGCGCCTCGCGCTCCTCCGCGAGCACGGCGACAACCCGATCTACGAGCGCCTGCGTCCCGATGCACCGGACCGCGCGCGCCGCCTCTTCGCGGCCCAACTGCGCTCTCCCGACGAGGTGATTTTTCTCGCGGAATTGCAAGGCGCCGTGTGTGGCATTCTGCGATGCATTCAAACCGGCGGACTGCCGCTGCTGTTTCCAGCGACGCACGGCTACATCTCGTCGGTGTACGTGGTGCCGAGGGTTCGCCGGCGCGGCGTGCTGCGTGCGCTGCTCGAGGCGGCGATCGACTGGTGCGAGGCGCGCGGCCTGACCGAGCTTCGCCTGCACAACGCGTCCGACAACGCCGTCGCCAACGCCGCCTGGGATGCGCTCGGCTTCCGCGTGGTCGAGCACCTGCGCGTGCGGCGCCTCGTCTAACTCGCACGCCCGGCACTTC
>DASYXE010000423.1:0-4781 GCA_035935375.1 Gemmatimonadaceae bacterium
GCAAGCGTGCGGATGGCGTCCGGCGTATCGGTCATGCGGCTCCGCGCGACGAGGTGGGCAGATCGCGCGTTCGCGCGACGGCGGCGTAAGCTACTCGCCCGCCGGCGCGCGACAGAAGAGCCGGTCGAAAAGCGAGCGCGCGCTTATGGCGCCGGCTGGTTGTAGGCGAAGCCGAAGGTGAACGTCTGCTCGGTGAGCTGCCGGATCTTCGTGCCCTGCACGCTCGCGGGCTGGTACCGGAGTGACGGCAGGATGGCACGAACGGCGTCGGTGAACGGGTCGCCAGAACTTTGAAGCACCTGCACGGTATTGGGATCCAACTTGCCGTCCTCGTTGACCATGAACTGCAGGCGAACGAATCCGCGGACCTCTTGGCTTTTCATGTCCGGCGGATAGAGGGGCTGCGGGTTGTCCGCGAGCGGCCACGCCGGGCATGTCGTGCGCTTCTCGAGGTAGGGCTTGTCACCGCCGTCGACGTGCCGGCCGACGTAGAGCGACAAGACCAACGAATCGGCGGTGACGGTCGACGGAATGGCGGCGATCGCTTTCGTCGTGGCCGCCGACATGATCGCGGACGTCAACGCGCTGTCGAAGTTCGCCATCGACGATGGGGTGACTAACCGGGAGTCCGAGATGTGCCCATCGCGATGCAAGGTGAACTGCGCGACGGCGAACCGCGGCGTACGCCACTCGACGGGGCTGAAGTAGAAGAACACGGCGTCGTCGATGTGGCGCAGATAGTTCGTCGGAAGCTCGACGCCGTTTCCGCCTAACAATTGGGCATCGATCATCTCGATCTTGGGGCTCTGGCACGCGCGCGAGTAGACCGCCGCCCGGCTGTTGTTGTTGGCGTGGATCAGGTCGGCCTGAGCGGGGAGCGCGCCGGCACCGACCATGGCGCCCAGCGCGAGACAGCAGGAGAATCGCATCGTGTCGCTCCATCACGGTGAAGATGGCACACCGCCAGAGCCGGGGGCCCGGCACGCAACGAGGATTTGCGCCGCGCGGAGGCGCGGGGGCGTAACGGTACAGTGCGTTTGTCGGCGCGAATGCGCAAGGAGTACGGCCGACGTTGCCCAACGCAGCGGGCGGTCGTCGCTGGACAATGCTTCCCGCCCCGCTGATCTCGCTCGCACTCGCGCTGCTCGGCGGCTGCCCGGCGAACCCCTCCCACTGCGTGTTGAGGAACGTTCCACCCGATTCGGTCGGGATGTCAGCCGATCGCCTGGCGACCATCTCGCACGTCGCCGAACGCGGATTGGACGCGCGCGGCTATCCCGGCCTTGCCGTCGTCGTTGGGCGGCACGGTGGTCTCGTGTGGGAACACGGGTACGGCTCGCTCGACTGGGACACCACGAGCGCCGCGGTGGATCCCGCGCGCACGATGTACGATCTCGCGTCGCTCACGAAGGTGATCGCGACGACCACCGCGATCATGGTGCTCTACGACGAGCATCGCATCCAGCTCGACGATCCCGTTGCCAAGTACGTCCGCGCGTATCGGCACGGCGCCAAGCGAGAGGTCACGATCCGCATGCTGCTCGAGCACCGCGCCGGTCTTCCGCCGGGCCGCAACGTCTATCGGCGCGGCCGCTCGACAGTCACGGCGCGGCAGATGATCCTGGCGACGCCGCTCGAGTATCCGCCCGACGAGCGCGAGGTGTACTCGGACGTCGGCGCCGACGTGTTAGGCTTCGTCGTCGAACACGTGAGCGGCGAGCGGCTCGATGACTTCGTGCGCGAGCACGTCTTCCGCCCGTTGGGGATGACGTCGACGATGTTCCGCCCGCCGCGCGCGATGCGCAGCCGCATCGCGCCCACCGAGATCGCCTCGAGCCGGGGCCACGCGCTGCGCGGCGAGGTGCACGACGAAACCGCCGACGCGTTAGGCGGCGTGGCCGGCAACGCCGGGCTGTTCGCCACGGCGCACGACCTCGCGGTGTTCGCGCAGATGATGCTCGACGGCGGGATGTACCACGGCGTGCGGATCGTCCGCGACTCGACGGTCGCGTTGTTCACCCGCCGGACCTCGGGCTGGCGCGCGTTAGGCTGGGAAACCTGCTCGGGCGGCGCGAGCTGCGGCCGCTACATGAGCGACCTCGCCTACGGACACACCGGCTTCACCGGCACCTCCATCTGGATCGACCCCGAGAGCGACCTGTTCGTGATCGTGCTGGCCAACCGGATGCACGAGCGGCCGGACGGCCGCGCGCCGGAGTCCGCCGTGCTGGCCGACGTCCGCGCCGACATCGCCGACATCGCCGAGCTCTCGGTTGCCGACGACAGCGTGCGACGCGACATGCCGGACGCCATGCGCGCCGACCTCGCGATCGGCTGGACGCCCTGACGCTTCGTTAGGCAGAGTCGGCGGCGGCGAGCGTGCGCGCCGCCCGCGCCGCCTTCCGCACCGCCCGCAGCACGAGATCCAGCTCGCGGCCGCTCACGTCCAACGGGAACCCGCGCACGTCGCCGCTGGAAAAGAACAGGCGATACGTGCTCGCGCCCTTGGCGATGTGCCGCGCGAACTGCACCCCGGCGCCCGTCGCGGGATCGGTGGCCACCGTCCGGTAGACGCGCGTCGTGCGCGGACCCACCGCGCGGGCCCTGATGCGCGCGATCGAATCGGCCAACTCGTTGGCGGCGTCGGCGGCGAGACTGACCGTCGCGTTCCCCGCGTCGGTCGACGCACCAATGAGGATGTGACCGGTGCTCAGCGCGTCGATCCCGATCACGCCATGCTGCAGGGCGAGCGTCGCGATCGTGCGGTGCACAGCCTGCGCGCGCGCAGGCGATACGCCGGCCAGCACGAACAGCATCGCGGCGGCGGCCAACCAGCACCGCCGCCACGCCACCGACTCAATGCGATGCCGATGCGGTCGCGAGCAGATCGGCCTGCGTCTGGCCCTTTCGAATGATCTCGATGGCACGCTCGAGTTGCACATCATCGCCGAGCTCGCGACGCTTGGCCGCCGCATCACCGAAGGCGAGACGCGCGACGCGGTCGCCGAGGAGGCGGTCCACCTCGCTCGCGGCGCGATCGTACAGCCCGCGGTCCACCGCGACGCCGGCAGCCGTGAGGCGCTGGTACAGCTCGTCGCGCCACTGCTGACTAACGGTGAAATCGGGCTGGACCTGGCCCTTGAGCTCGAACGCGTAGTTGTAGAGCGTGACATAAAACTCCTGCGACTTCGGTGTCACCACCTTCACGAACTCCTGCTCCGTGCTGTCGAGCGTATCGGGCCGCACGACGATGTCGGGGGTGATGCCACCGCCGCCGTACACCACCCGGCCGGCATCGCTCTTGAACGTCGGCCGCGCGCGCCGCGCCGAGTCGGTCTCCACCGAATCGGGCTCGTCGATCAACCGGCCGTCGATGAATTTGCGCTCCTTCTGAATCGACCGCCCACTCGGCGTGTACCACTTGGCCGTCGTCATCTTGAGCGCCCACCCGCCGTCGAGCGGGAACAACGACTGCACCAGACCCTTGCCGAACGACGTCGTGCCTAACACGAGCGCGCGATCGTGATCCTGCAACGCACCGGCCACGATCTCGCTCGCCGAGGCCGTGTACCCATCCGTGAGCACGACCAGCGGAATCGTCGGCGCCACCGGGTCGCCCTTCGCCAGATACACCTGCGTGTCGCCGCCGCGCGCCCGCACGCTCGCGATCTGCTGGCCGTTGCGCAAGAACAGATTGCTGATCGCGATCGCCTGGTCGACGATGCCGCCGCCGTTGCCGCGGATGTCGATCACCAGCCCGTGCGCGCCATCACGCGTTAGGCGGCGGACGGCGTCCTCGAATTCGTCGGCCGACGTCTCGTTGAACTGCTGCAGCGGGATGTACCCGACCTTGCCGTCGAACATCATCGCGAACGGCACCGCCGGGATGTGGATCACCGCGCGCGTGAACGTGAGGTCGATGGGCGCCGTGACGCCCGGCCGCGCGAACGACACCTTCACCGATGTCCCAGGCGTACCTTTGAGCAGGTCGGTCACCTGCACGAGCTTCATGCCCCGCGTGGTTTGCTGGTCGACGCCCATGATGTGATCGCCTTCATGCACGCCCGCCCCTTCCGCCGGCGTGTGCGGATACACCTTGGTCACGACGATCGCCCCTTCCTGATCCTCCACCAGCATTCCAAGACCGCCGTACCGCCCACCCGTCTGCCGGGTGAAGTCCTGCAACTCCTTTGGCGAATAGAGCGCCGCGTACGGATCCTCGAGCTCACGCACCAACCCGCGCGCCGCCTTCTCGTAGAGCGCTGCGTTGCTCACCGTGTCCACGAAGCGGTCGGACACGAGCGAGAGCACTTCGTCGAAGAGATGTGGTCCGCTGCGATCGCGCGCGGATTCCACGATGAAGGCGCTCGCGGCCAGCGGCAGCAGCGCGACGCCGACGATGGCGGCCCGACGGAATGGGTGCGTCATGTGCCAAATTCCACGTGAGGAAGGTGGGGCGTGCAGGGGCTCGGTACAGTGTAGCGAGACGCGCGTCGTTCGGGCAATCGCTGGCTCGCTCTTGTAGAATGACCACCAGCCCCACCGGCACGTTTCGAGCTAGTTTCCACGACCACGGAACCCGGATCCTGCGGATTCAATGCAAGACGCTGACGAAGCTCTGATAATGCAGTGCTCGCGGTGCGACGCGGCGGTGCCCGCCGATTCGCTCGACGTCGAGTGCCCTGCGTGCGGCGGACTGCTCGAGCTTGTCGCGCCGCCACTCGCGATTCGGGGCGACGCCCTCCGCCAACTGTTCGCGACACGGCGCGGTGCCGTCGACG
>DASYXE010000424.1:0-2694 GCA_035935375.1 Gemmatimonadaceae bacterium
CGAGTTCATGGGCTCGGTCGAGGCCAGCCGCAGCGTCCAGATCCGCTCCCAGGTCACGGGCGTGATCCAGGCGCGGCCCTACGTCGAGGGCTCGATCGTGCGCGAGGGCGAAGTGCTCTTCCGCATCGATTCGACCACCTACGCCGCGGCCTATCGCAGCGCGCAGGCGCGGCTCGCCGACGCCCAGGCGCGCGCGGCCAACGCCGAGCGCAACGTGAACCGGCTGCGCCCCCTGCTCGCCGACAGCGCCGTCGCGCGCCGCGAGGTCGAGGACGCCGAGGCGGAGCTGACGCGCGCCCGCGCCACGGTCGCCGATGCGCAGGGCGCGGTGGACCGCGCGAAGAAGGACTACGACGACACGACGGTCCGCGCCCAGCTCGCCGGCCGCGCGGGCAAGGCGAACTTCGTCGTCGGCTCGCGGGTCACCGGCTCCAACGACGTGCTCACGACCATCGACGCGCTCGATCCCGTGTACGTCACTTTCCACCCCTCGGCGCAGCAGGCGTTCGAGTGGAAGAAGGACCCGCACGTCGCCGCCGAGGTCGCGCCGGGCGGGACGGCGAAGGTCGAGGTCACGATGCCCGACGGCTCGCAGCTGCCGCGCACCGGCCGCATCACCTACGTGGACCCGGTCGTGGACCCGATGACGGGGACGCAGGCGTTCCGCGCCACGTTCGACAACGCGGACCGGCTGCTGGTGCCCGGCCAGTTCGTCCGGGTGCGTCTCGACGGCATCGTGCGCGAGAACGCGATCGTGATCCCGCAGCGGGCCGTGCAGCAGATGCTCGGCCACCAGTCCGTGATGCTCGTGGCCGCGAACGATTCCGCGTTCGCGCGCGACGTCGAGGTGGACGAGACGCTCGAGGGCGAGGTCGTGGTGACGCGGGGCCTCGCGGCGGGCGACCGCGTGATCGTGGACGGGCTCCAGAAGGTGCGGCCCGGCGCGAAGGTCCACGCGGTTCCGCTCGCGCCCTCCTCCGGCGCGGCCGCGGGCAGGGTGGGCCCGTGACGTCGCCGTTCGCTCCGGGCGGCGAGTACTTCTTCATCAAGCGCCCGGTCCTCGCGGGCGTCATCTCCATCATCATCACGCTGATGGGGCTGTTCACGCTGCGCTCGATGCCGATCGCGCGCTATCCGCAGATCACGCCGCCCGCCGTGCAGGTCACCGCGATCTATCCCGGCGCCAACGCCGAGGACGTCGCGCAGGCGGTCGCCGCGCCGATCGAGCAGCAGCTCTCATCGCTCGACGGCCTGCTCTACTACACGTCGGCGAACGCGTCCGACGGCTCGATGAACCTCCAGGTCTACTTCGACATCTCGCGCAACCAGGACCTGGCCGCGGTGGACGTGCAGAACGCCGTCAAGCTCGCCGAGCCGCAGCTGCCGCAGGAAGTGGTGCGCAACGGCATCACGATCCTGAAGTCGCAGGGCGACATCCTGCTGGTCGGCGGGCTCACGTCCGACGACCCGCGCTACGACGCGGCCTTCCTCAACAACTACGCCAAGCTCTACATCGAGGACGAGCTGAAGCGCGTGCCGGGCGTCGGCAACGCCGTCGTGTTCGGCGCGCTCCAGTTCTCGATGCTCATCAGCCTCGACCCCGACCGCATGGCGCAGCTCGGCATCACGGTCCAGGACGTGGCCAACGCGGTGCGCGAGCAGAACGCCACCAACCCGGCCGGACGCATCGGCCGCGAGCCCGCGCCCGCGACCACCGAGCTGACGATCCCCGTGACGGCGAGCGGACGCCTCGTCACCGTGGAGCAGTTCGAGAACATCATCGTCCGCGCGCGCCCCGACGGCGGCATCGTCCACCTCAAGGACATCGCGCAGGTCCACCTCGGCGCCCTGAACTACGACGCCGTCGGCAAGTTCAAGGGCAAGCCGACCGCGCTGTTCCTCGCCTACCAGCGCGCCAACGCGAACGCCCTCGAGGTGAAGGACGCGATCGTCAAGCGCATGGACCAGCTCGCCCTCTCGTTCCCACCGGGCGTGCGGTGGGTGCTCCCGTTCGACACCACGCCGTTCGTGCGCGAGTCCATCCGCGAGGTCGTGATCACGCTGATCGAGGCGATGGCCCTGGTCACGTTCGTCGTGTTCATCTTCCTCCAGAGCTGGCGCGCCACGCTGATTCCCGTGCTGGCCGTGCCGGTCAGCATCATCGGCACGTTCCTCGGCCTCAATGCGCTGGGCATGTCCGTCAACGTGCTGACGCTGTTCGGCCTGGTGCTGGCGATCGGCATCGTGGTGGACGACGCCATCGTGGTGATCGAGAACGTCGAGCGCATCATGGCCGAGGAGCACCTGCCGCCGCGCGCGGCGGCCGACAAGGCGATGAAGCAGGTCGCCGGCGCGCTGGTCGCGATCGTGCTGGTGCTGTGCGCCGTGTTCATCCCGATCGCGTTCACCGGCGGCATCACCGGCGCGCTCTACAAGCAGTTCGCCGTCACGATCGTGATCGCGGTCGTGCTCTCGGGCCTCGTCGCGCTGACCCTGACGCCGGCCCTGTGCGCGGCCCTGCTCAAGCACGCGCCGGGCTACGAGGACATGGCGGACATCGAGCGCCTGCCCGAGTGGTGGCGCAACGTCGTCCAGCCGTTCCACCGGGTGATGAACCACTTCAACTCGTGGTTCCACCGGCTGACCCAGCGCTACCTCGCGCGCACGGGCAAGATGATCGCGCACCCGAGGCCC
>DASYXE010000425.1:0-4851 GCA_035935375.1 Gemmatimonadaceae bacterium
GGGACGGGCAGGGGAGCCGGCGCCCGTTTACCCATTTCGGACGCCCCCCAAACCGCCGCGGCAGCGATTGACGGCGGGGCGTCGGCGTCGAAGTTTCGTGAGTCGATCGACCACGGAGCCGCCGACCGTGCGGCCCCGTGACGCAACCGCTCACCGTTAGGCAGCCAGCCATGGGCAAGCCCATCTACTTCGCGACGCCGGAGGCGTGGCGTGCATGGCTCGAGGAGCACCACGCATCGGCGGCCGAGGTCGTCGTGGGTTTCTACAAGCGCACGTCGAAGAGGCCGTCTATCACCTGGCCCGAGTCGGTCGACCAGGCGTTGTGCTTCGGCTGGATCGACGGGGTGCGCCGCTCGGTGGATGCCGAGCGCTATACGATCCGATTCTCGCCGCGCAAAGCGCGTAGCATCTGGAGCAGCGTGAACATCAAACGGATGGGCGAGCTGCTGGCGCTGGACCTCGTGCAGCCGGCCGGACGCGCCGCGTTCGACGCGCGCGACGCCAAGCGATCGGGGATCTACTCGTACGAGGCGCGCGTTCACGCGGCGTTCGATGCGGACGCCGAGCGCCGCTTTCGATCGAACGCGAAGGGGTGGTCGTTTTTCTCGGCGCAGGCGCCGTGGTACCGCCGCACGGCCACGCATTGGGTGACGAGCGCCAGGCGCGAGCCGACCCGCCGCGCGCGGCTCGAGACGCTGATCACGCACTCGGCCGCGGGGCGGCGCATCCCGCCGCTCGACCGCGCTGCGCCGGCCAAGCGTCCGTCCGCCCGCCCCCGCCGCGGCGGCGCCTGACGCACCGCGCGCGTTAGGCGCGCGCGTGCGTCAGCCGCCGCCGCGCCGCGTCCGCGATCGCCGCCCGCCGGCGGAACGGCGGGTCGCCGTTGTGCCAGCTCCGCGCGACGATGGCATAATGCGCCGCCGCGCTGTCCGGCAGGCCCGCCGCCTCGAAGCTCCGGGCGAGTAGCTCGTGGATCTCGGTGCGCGTGAGGTAGAAACTGGACGCTTCGACCGGCCCCCGCAGCGCCGACGACAGGATCGCCACGGCCGCGCGCGGCTGGCCCGCGCCTAACCACTCCCGCGCCAACTCGAGGTTCGCGCGCGTGTACCCCTCGCTCGGCGAGAAGATCGCGTGCGAGAGCTCGCGCAACGACCGCGCCGAATCGCCGCGCGCCCGCCACAGCAGCCCGCGCAGGTAGTGCGGCAAGGACCAGTCGCGGCCGTACGAGCTGAGGCGCGCCGAGCCCTCGACGGAATCCGCCAGCTGCGCCAGATGTACGGTGTCGCCGGCCGCCGCCCACGCCGTGGCGGCGTGCGTGAGCATCCAGCTGCGCTGGCGGGCGAGCGAGCCCGGCGCGTTAGGCGCCGCCGTCGGCGGGATGGCGGCCAGCGAATCGAATATCCGCGCCGCGCTGCGGTAGTGCCCCTCCTCGAACAACACCTGCGCTTCCGCGTCGCCGCCCAGCTCGCGCTGCGACATCTCCGGCGTCGCGAGCGCCCGGGCCGCCGCGAGCGCTTCGCCCAAATGTCCCTCATTGCGGAACGCGATCACCTGCCACCACCGTACCGTCGACGCCGCCTCCGGGCCCGCCGACTGGAGTCGCGCCGACAGCATCCGGTCCGCCTCCAGGTAGTCGTCGGCGTGCACCGCGATGATCGCCATCGCGACCGCCGCGTCCGCGGATGGGTCGAGCGCGGCGGCCTGGCGCTCCGCCTCGTCCGCTTCGCGCTCGCGCGGGGTCCGCGCAATCACGCCCACGAAGGCGACCCACGCCGCCGCGGACCGCGGTTGTCGCCGCACCCACTCGCGCGCCACGCGCTCGGCCTCGCCGAGGGAATCCGCCATGATGTACGCCTGGACGAGGTCGTCGAATGCGACGCACGCCGAGCACAACGGCTGCGCCGTGATCACCGCACTCGAGTCCATGTCGATCACGTGCCGGAGGTGCGGCACGGCGCCGAGGAAGTCTCCGGCGGCGACGAGTGTGGTGGCGAGCGCGATGTGTCCTTCCGGCTCCATCGGATAGCGCGTCGCCAGCGACTCGGCGATTTCCATGCGGTTGGGGTCGTACGTCCCGGACGCCCACGCGGTCTCGATGATGAGGCGTTCGCGCTCGCTGGCGCGCGGCGCGAGCCGTCGCGCGCGCACCATCAGGGACGGTCCTTCGGGCGAGCCGAGATCGTACGCGCACTGCGCGGCGTAGTACGCCGCCATGGCGAGCGACGTGTCCTCGCCTAACGCATCGAGGAAGAGCGACCGCGCCAGCCGCGCATCGCCGTGGTCGTACAGGGCGCGGAGTCCGGCGGCGAAGAACCGCGCCGCCACGGGCGACGACGTGGTCACGATCTCGTGCGGCGCGCGCGATTGCCTAACGGAGCCGAAGGCGTCGTCCACGGTGCCGGCCGCGGCGTCGGGCGGCTGCTCACCGGAGCGCACCGCGCGGGCCCCGTACACCGCGCCGGCCGTCACGAGGAGCGCGCCCGCCGTGGCGAGCCACGTCCGCGCGCGCCGGAGCGACCAGAACGGCCGTGGGCGGGCGGCCACGCTCACCGAGACGACCGGCAGCTCCGGTGCGGCGGCGATGTCGTCACTCGGCCGCGCAGGCGGCGCGACGATACGCGCCGGCATCGCGGCCGGCGCGTCGGGCACGGTCACCGACGGCGTCGTGCGCGCCCGTATCGCCGCCACCAACGCCTGCGTTTCGGCCGAGGGTTCGGCGTCGAATTCGTCGCGGGCGCGTTGGACGAAATTCTCGTAGGCGCGCAGCGCGCCGGTACGGTCGCCCAAGCGATCGAGCAGCGCGATAAGCCGGCGGTGCGATCGCTCATCGTCGGGCGCACGCTCCGCCGCCCAACGCGACCACCGCACCGCGTCGGTGCCGGATCCCGTCGCCTCGCATCGATCAGCGAGCGCCCAGGCGGACTCGATGGCCTGTTGCCGGCGACGCGCACGCTGCTGCGCCAACCACTCGTCGAACTCGTTGGACGCGCCGGTGACGAAGAAGCCGTGCAGCACGTCGCCGCCGTAGAGCTCGAGCGCTTCCGCGGCTTCGCCACGTGCGAGCGCATCATCGAATGCCCGCGCGTCGCACCAGAACTCGTCGGACACGATGCCCAGATCTTCGCCGCCGTGTCCCTGCACGATGTCGGCGCCAAGCGTGCGCCGGAGAAAATGCACGGCTTGTCGAAGGGCACTACGGGCGCGGTCGCCATCCATCTCCGGCCACAGCAGAGCGAGGATGGTGTCTCGACGGTGGTAACCGGCCGGAGTGGCGATTGCCAGGTAGGCGAGCAGTGCGAGCCGCTTGGGCTGACGCAGGATCGAGAGGAACTCGTGCCCGCTGTCGTCGCGCAGATCGAGGCCGCCAAGCGTGCGAAAGCGAATCATGGTCTGGTGCGCTTGGTGCATCTCGCCGAAGCCAGTAGAACCGTGCGGCGCATCGAAGCGGTAGCCGCACTTCGCGTCCATAGTACTGGTTAAGGCCGTGGCCGGGAAGGCGGGCGCAGCGTCAGAATGCGGTGAAACGCCCCGGCCGACCGGACGCAGGGACTCATGCCGACTCAGTCTGCTTGTTCGGCTTGTTCGACCGGTTGCAGGTAGGCTGCTGCGCTTGGGGCGTCGATAAAGGCTTTCAAGGATAACAAAAGGGAAACGAGGGATGACAAAAGTGATCGTTCTGCGGGGCGGTGAGGGCGTGGCCTCATAGATCAGCTTCTGGTTTTCACTTCTCCCAACCATTGCCAACCGCGCTTCCCGCCGCGCAGACCGATCACTTTTGTCATCCCTCGTTTCCCTTTTGTTATCCTTCCAAGGCCGTTATCTGTGAGTCGCGGGCCGCGTCCCCTCTGTTTACCTTCATCGCACCCAGAGCGGCACGTACCGACTATCTCGAGAGCAGCGATGACGCTTGACGCTTCGACCAACCTGGCAACGGCCGCGGATTCGGGCGCCACGGCTGCGACATCCGCGCCCACGGGCTCCGACCGAGTGCCGTCGCGCGTCTCGCGCGCGGCCGAATCGCTGCGCGCGTCGCAGATCCTTCGCATCGCCGCTGAGATTCGCGCGCTGACGACGGCGGGCAAATCGATCTGCAATTTGACGGTTGGCGACTTCAGCCCGCGCGAATTTCCCGCGCCGGCCGAACTGGTGGCGGGCTTGCAGGACGCGCTTCGCGCCGGCGAGACGAATTATCCTCCGTCGAGCGGCTTGCCCGAATTGCGCGACGCGATCGCAACGTTCTGCGGAGTGCGTCTGGGTCTTTCGCTCACCGCCGAGAACGTGGTGGTGGCATCGGGCGCGAGGCCGGCCATCTATGCCGCGTACCGTACGCTGCTCGATCCCGGCGATATCGTGGTGTATCCGGCTCCGTCGTGGAACAACGCCGACTACTGCCAGATCGTCGGCGCGACGCCGCGTGCTGTGGTCTGCTCCGCCGCGGATTCGTTCCTGCCCACGCGCGCGGCGCTCGAGCCAGCGATACGGGGCGCGCGCATGCTCGCGCTCAATTCGCCGCTCAACCCGGCGGGCACCGCGTTCGACGCCGCGACGCTCACGGATATCTGCGAGTTGGTGCTGGCGGAAAACGAGCGCCGCGGCCCTGGCGAGCGTCCCCTGTTCCTCCTGTATGACCAGGTGTACTGGATGCTCACGTTAGGCGACGTGCGGCATGTGCATCCGGTGATCCTGTGTCCGGAGCTCGAGCCCTACGTGATCACGGTGGATGCGATCTCGAAGGCGTTCGCCGCCACAGGGGTACGGGTCGGGTGGGCGATGGGACCGGCCGACGTGATGCGGCACATGGCGGATTTCCTGAGCCACGTCGGCGCCTGGGCGCCGCGGGCGGCGCAGATC
>DASYXE010000426.1:0-1602 GCA_035935375.1 Gemmatimonadaceae bacterium
GGCACGGGCGGCGGCGCTCACCGACGCAAACGCCGCCATCTTCGACGCCTCGAACGGGTTCGCGGGGTGCATTGCGGGCATTCAAGAAGTGTTGTACCGCCAGGGCCTGCTCCGCAGCACGCGATGCCTCGACCCGCGCGACGTGCTCTCGCCCGGCCAAGGGGACGCGATCACGCGCGTGAGCGCAGCGCATCCCGACCTGCGCGACGACGACTTCGTTCGCGCACATCTGGACGACTGGCTGCGCTGACCCGGGTGCCCTCGCGCGCCCATGTGCACGCCGGTACTTTGTCGCCGATCTTTCGACATCGAACCATTCCATTCGGCGACTGCATGACTGATACCTCGTCTCCTCCCGTCCGCTCGCGCCGCGCGTTCATCGAATACTTCGCCTCCATCGGACTCGGCTCGACGCTCCTGCCCGGCATTCTGTGGGCGCAGACGGCGCACGCTGCAGAGATCACGAGCGAATCGGTGGCCAAGGCCGCGGAGCTCGCGGGCCTCGAGTTCGATGACGACGAGCGCGCGATGATGGTGGCCGGCATCACGCAGCAAGAGAAGCAACTGGTGACGCTGCACGGCATCACGTTGACGAACGACGTCGTGCCGGCGGTGCACTTCAACCCCGTGCTGCCGGGCACGACGATCGCAACGGGCGACCATCGGATGGTCGGGTCGATCGTGTCGCCGCGCGCGGTGCCATCGTCGCACGCCGAGCTCGCGTTCCTGCCGGTAACGGAGCTGTCGTCGCTGGTGCGGCGGCGCAAAGTGACGAGCGAACAGCTGACGCGCGCGTCGCTCGATCGGCTGCAGGAGTTCGATCCCACGCTGCACTGCGTGATCACGCTCACGGCCGATCGCGCGCTCGAGCACGCGCGGGCGGCGGACGAGGAGGTGCGCCGCGGCCGGTGGCGCGGCCCGCTGCACGGCATTCCATGGGGTGCCAAGGATCTGCTGGCGGTGAAGGGCTACCCCACCACGTGGGGCAGCACGCCGTACAAGGATCAGATGCTCGACGAGGACGCGACGGTGGTGCGGCGGTTGGACGCGGCCGGCGCGGTACTGGTGGCCAAGCTCTCGTTAGGCGAGCTCGCCATGGGCGACGTCTGGTTCGGCGGCATGACGCGCAATCCGTGGAAGCCGGATCAGGGCTCGAGTGGCTCGTCGGCGGGGCCGGCGTGCGCGACGGCGGCGGGACTGGTCGGTTTCTCGATCGGCAGCGAAACGTTAGGCTCCATCGCGTCTCCGTCCACGCGGTGTGGCGCCACGGGACTGCGCCCAACGTTCGGCCGCGTACCGCGCACCGGCGCCATGGCGCTCTCGTGGACGATGGACAAGCTCGGACCGATTTGCCGGGGCGTGGAAGATTGCGCGCTCGTGCTCGACGCGATTCGCGGCGCCGACGGCCGCGATCCGACCGCCCTGGATGCGGCGTTTCCGTACGACGCGCGTACGACGCCGGCCTCGCTGCGCATTGGATACATCAAGAGCGCGTTCGACGCCGACCATCCGACGAAACAGTTCGACGATGCCGCGCTCGAGGCGTTACGCGCGATCGGCGCCAAGCTCGTACCCGTCGAGCTGCCCGACCAGCCGTGGAGC
>DASYXE010000427.1:0-1847 GCA_035935375.1 Gemmatimonadaceae bacterium
TCCCGCGGCTCGGCCGCGTGCGCGAAATGGGGGCGCTACGCACGCTGGACGCGGGGTGCGTCACTCGGCTAACCTTGACAGGCCGATCGCATGGAGTAGAATAAGTGCCGCTCGTTCCTTGCATTGCAGCGCGCGTGCACGGACGAAGGTTGATCAGCCACTGGCCCCCACAAGGAGACTGTAAATGAAGCGCCTTGCCGTCCTCGCTGCTGCTGCGCTCGTGCTTGCAGCGTGCAAAGCGAAGGAAAACGCGCCCGCGACGTCATCGGACACCACCGCCGCACCGGCGATGGCGCCCGCACCTGCTCCTGCCGCGACGGATACCGGCATGAAGCACGACACGGGCTCGATGAAGATGGACACGACGAAGAAGGACACGACGAAGCACTAACGCACGCGCGCTCGCGGTTCGCGAGCGCGGCGCAGAGAGAGGGGACGCAACCGTGGGTTGCGTCCCCTTTTTTGTCTCACGTGCATGTCGTTCGATCAGTCGAGTGGAAACGGTAGCGCGAACAATTCCGCTTGCACTTCACTGCGCGGATCGGGCGACGCGGGCGGCGGCCACTGCACGCGCAGAATCGCGCCGGGTGCGACTTCGCGTCGCACCATGGCGAGCGCGATCGCGCCGAGTCGTGGTGAGAGCGCGCCGGTGCGCACGTCGCCGACTTGCTTGCCGCCGTCGTCGAGCAACGCGGCGTGTTCGGGCGGGGGCTCGTGATGACCGCAGCGAATCCCGCGCAAGTGCCGATTGACGTGGCCGCGGAAGTGGACGCGCGCGACGACTTCCTGCCCAACGTAGCATCCCTTGGTGTACGAGATCGCGTGGAGCTCGTCGAAGTTGGCTTCCTGCGGAATGGTCGATTCGTCGATGTCGAGTCCCCATTCGGGGCGGCCGGCTTCGACGCGCGCGATCTCCCAGGCGAGCAGGCCGCACGGAACGGCGCCGGCGGCGAGCGCGCGCTGCCACAGCGCGGCGAACGCGGTCTGCGGAACGAACAGCTCGTATCCCTCGAGCTCGAGATCGGGGACGCGTGCGACGACGACGGCGGTATCGGCATCGAGGAGCGCGCGCGTGTGGCCGTAGGGCGCGAGCGCGGCGAGCGACTCTCCCGTTAGGCCGGAGATCTCGGACACGATGCGTCGCGATTGCAGCCCGAACACGCCGATGTCGCGCGTCACGGCGGACTCGTCGTGATACGGCGCGAGCCGGGGATTGATGTACTTGCGCACGAGCGCGAGCCAGCCGGGCTGGGCGCGGGGCGGCGCGTCGACCAGGAGATGATCGTCGAACCGGAAGATGCGGATGTCGGCGACGATCTTGCCCTTCGGGTTGAGCGCGGCGGCGTACTGGCCGTGGCCCGGCTGCAGGGCGACGACGTCGTTAGTCACGAGGCCGGTGACGAGCTCGGGGGCTTTGTCGCCCGCGATGCGGACGCGGCCGCGGGCGCTCCGGTCGATGAGCATGGCCGACGTGCGCAACGACGCGTACTCGCCGGCGATGTGGCCATAGTGCATGACCACGGAGTGCCCGCCGACGTCGCCGACGGAGGGGAACGTGCCTGTGACGATGGAACCTGCGGTCATGCGACGAACACGAGTCCGCGGACGAGGAGCGCCGCTGCGGGCGATCCGACACTGCGGAACCGGGCACCGAGGGTACGAGGTCCGACCTGCAACATATTGCTAACCTAACGGCCCCGCAGCGTCGCGCCATGGGCCGCCGCGTACGACGCATCGAGCAACTCCACGGGGTGGACGGCGCGCGCGCGGATACGTGCGCGCAACATGCCGGCGCCGATGTGCATCATGCAGCCCGGATTCCCCGTCGCAACCATCGGCGCACCGGC
>DASYXE010000428.1:0-4084 GCA_035935375.1 Gemmatimonadaceae bacterium
GGCGGACCTGTCCATGCTCCGCACCACCCTGTGGGGCGGTTTCGGTTCAGGGAGTGCGCCCGCCGTGGTCATGACCGTCGCGTACGTCCGCACAGGTCCACGGGTGATCCTTCCGTATGTCCTCTTCGTCGCCGCGACGGCTTCGTTAGGCGCGGCCATGGCCGCGGGCTCGCTCGCGCTCGCTCGTCGCGCGCCGAGCGCGTCCCACTCGACGACGCTCTCGGTGCCCACGGTCTGAGATACCGGATCAGCCAACCGCAGCGGATGCCCCGTCCGGCGAGCGGCAGCCAGAGCGCGACGCTAGTGCTGCCCCGGCACCCTGACCCCGAACCCCACCGCGTCGCGGTGCGTGCGCGGGTCGAAATCGTACCCCACGAAGAAGAACGAGAACCCGAGCCGCGCGCCGAGGTTCTGCTCGAACCGCGGGAGGCCGCCCACGCCGGCGGATCCGAATGCGTCCCGCAGCACCACTGTCGGCGCGCCGAGATACTTCACCTTGAGCCCGGTGATCGGAATCGTGTACGCGCCGACCAGGTACAGCAGATGGTCGCCGCCTAACGAGAAGATATCCACGGTGGGCAGCGTGCCCGCGCCGCCCAGGTAGGCGAACCGCTGCGGCGGCGCCGTGTCCCCGGCCGTGAGCACGCCGTGCGCATGCAGCGCGAACCGCTGCCGCCCGAAGGTCGGAAACACGACGTCCGCGTTGAACGTCGTCTGGGTGAATCGCTCGCCTAACGGCGTGTCGAACGGCCGTTCGACTGCCACGTCGCCCGAGAGCTTCACGTCGCCGAACGCGTAGGCCGCCGACGCGTTCCCGATCACGGACGAGATCCGTCCGTGCTCGATCACCGGGTTGGGCCGAAGCATCCCGTCGGTCGACTCGGAGCCGGTGATGCTCCACGGCCCCCCTGCCCGCACCGACCAGTCCCGCTGCGTTTCGGCGCCCGCGCCTAACGCAAACTGGCCCGCGCCGCTCGCCCACGTGTGCGTGAGCGTGCCGCGAAACCGGTCGCCGCGCCAGTAGTTGCGGTAGTCGTGGCCGATCGCCAGCGCCGCCAGCGAATTCTCCAGGCCGGCCATGATCCAGTCGTCGTTGGTCAACGTGTAGCGACCCGCATCGCCCGCAATCAGCCAATCCGGACCCAGCGGCATCTCGATCGACACCTCCGGATCGAACATGCCGAGGTCGCTGCGATACGTGACCGTCGGATCGACACGCAGGTGGTCGTGCACCAGCGAGAATCGCGGACCCCAGACCGCCGAGAGACCGTCCACGCGGTCGTACGCCGGCACGCGGAAGCCGAACAGCATTGGCAGCGTGAAGATGCCGGCCAGCTCCGGTCCTGCCGGCGCCACGTAGTCGAGCGCGATGCCGTCCTTCGTCGTGTCGGCGTCGATGCGGACGTCGGGAAACGAGAGCTTGCCGCCCACCACCGTCGCGTCGCGTGCGTCGTAGACACGGCCGCCAACGGCGATCGCCCGCCCGTCGATGTGCGCGCCGGGCCGCAGGAACACGTTGCCCTCGAGCACGAGCACGTCGCCGTGCACGGTGCTCGCCACGGTCGCGTCGCTGCCCACCACAACCACGGACGTCGCGAACACGCTGTCCTTGAACAGCCGCGTATTCCACTTCTCGTACCGTGTCACGTACGGATGCGCCAGCGCGTCCGCGATCACGGGGCCGGACGGAATCGGCGCGGCGTGCCGGACGTACACGCGCTCGTGCGGCTGTTGGGCGGCGAGCGGCGTGCCCGCGACCAGCAGGAGCGCGACGAGACGTCTCAACATCCGGCGAGCGTCAGAAAGTTCTTCAGGAGCTGTTTCCCGTGTTGAGTGAGCACCGACTCGGGATGGAATTGCACGCCCCATACCGGGTGCTCCACGTGGCGTACGGCCTGGACCTCGGTGTCGTCGTCGGTGGACGTCGCCAGAATCTCGAGCGCACGGGGCAAACTCACGCGCTCCACGATCAAGGAGTGATACCGCATCACCTCGAGCGGCGACGGAAGCCCCGCGAAGAGGCCGGTGCCGTCGTGCGCGATGCGTGACATCTTGCCATGCATCACTCGCGCCGCGCGCACGACGCGGCCGCCATACGCCTCGCCGATGGCCTGGTGGCCGAGGCACACGCCGAGCGTGGGAATCACCTGACCCCAGCGCGACACCACGGGCACCGTGATCCCGGCCTCGTGCGGCGTACACGGTCCGGGCGAGAGCACGATGGCCCTCGGTGCCAGTGCGCCGACCTCCTCCACCGTGATCGCGTCGTTCCGCCTAACGACCGGCTCGGCACCCATCTCGCCCAAGTACTGGACGAGGTTGTAGGTGAACGAATCGTAGTTGTCGATGACGAGAATCATGGCGTCCGGGCGCTGCGGTTGGGCACGAGTGGAGCGCGTCTGAGGTTCGGATAGCAGTCAAGGGGAATGGGGAAGCGCTCGCTAGGGCTCGCTTGGGGAAGCGCTGCGCTGAGGGAAGCGGCGGCGACGCCGCCTGAGGGGTGGAACAACATCAATGACCTGCGCGACGTGAGTGCCACGCGTGAGGCCGTGCGGCCCTGTCCGAATTTTTGTGTGCGAGGCGGTTTTCATATGACCCGGGCGTCACTCGGCGCTCGGGGTGAAGCGCTCGCCGAACAGGACGACGAAGTGGGGCATCGCCGCGATCCATTCCCGGGAGATATTCCGCCACTTCTTGGTCGCATTGCGGAGGGCGAGGAAGAGTAACTTGAGGGCCGCCGCATCGGTGGGAAAGTGCCCGCGGGTTTTGATGATCTTCCGCAGTTGCATGTTGAGGCTCTCAATCGCATTTGTCGTCGACAAGAGCCGGCGGATCGGCAGCGGGTACTGAAACAGCGGCATCACATAGACCCAGCTGCGGCGCCAGAGCGGCGCGATCGTCGGATACTTCTCGGCCCACGGACTCTGCTCGAACTCGCCTAACGCCGCATCCGCCGCCGCGAGGCTCGGCGCGCGATAGATCCGGCGGAGCAGCGCCACCACCGCCTTGCGATCCTTCCAGGCGACGAAGGTGAGGCTCCGCCGGACCAGATGCACGACGCACTGGTGGACCTGCGTCTCGGGGAACACGGCCGCGATCGCCTCGGGGAAGCCCGCCAGGCCATCGACGAGCGCGATCAGGATGTCGCTGACGCCGCGATTGGCGAGCTCCGTCAGCACGCGATGCCAGAACGCCGCCCCTTCGGTCTGCTCGATCCAGAGCCCCAAGACGTCCTTGTGCCCGCTCGCGCGGATGCCTAACGCCAGATACACGGCTTTCGTCCGCACCACGCCCTCCTCGCGGATCTTCACCCGCATCGCGTCGAAGATCACGACCGGATAACAGGCGTCGAGTGCCCGCTGCTGCCAGAGGCTGACCTCGCCCAGCACCGCGTCCGTCACCGTACTGATCATCTCGGGCGAGACGGCCACTTGATAGAGCTCTTCGAGATGGCCCTGGATCTCACGCACCGTGAGCCCGCGCGCATAGAGCGAGAGCACATTCTGATCGAAGCGCGGCAACCGGCGGACATGCTTGGGCACCAGCTGCGGCTCGAACGTCCCGGCGCGATCCCGCGGCACGGCGAGCGGCACCGCGCCGTCCTCGGTGAGCACGGTCTTGGGCGTCGTGCCATTGCGCTGATTCGCCTGCTCGGGCGGCTTCGCCTCACCCGGCGCGTAGCCCAGATGGTGCGTCAGCTCTCCGGCGAGGATCCGCTCCATCAGCGCCTTCTTCATCTGGCGAAACAGCTCGTCCACTTCCGCCGGCGTCCGCGCGTCTCCCAGCAGCGCCTCGAGCGCCGCCGGATCGAACGTCACCCCGGGCGTACCACCCTTGCGATGTGTAGCCATCCTGACCTCCCATGGTCAGAGTATGGCCTCACACACAAAATTCCGGATAGGCCCTGCCGCATCGCGGCCTCGCGCATGGCGCTCCCGTCGCGCAGACCATTGATGTTGTTCCACTCCCCAAGGCGGCGTCGCCGCCGCTTCCCCAAGCGCAGCGCTTCCCCAAGCGAGCGACAGCGAGCGCTTCCCCAGTCCCCGGCTGCTTCCTCAGCCGCGCTCCACGAGTCGGGCGCCGT
>DASYXE010000429.1:0-7746 GCA_035935375.1 Gemmatimonadaceae bacterium
GATTGCGGCGCCGGAGGGCGCGACTCTGGCCTCGGCCATGCTCGGCGCCGGTATCACACGCTTTCGCACATCGGTCATGGGCCAGCCCCGCGCACCCGTGTGCGGCATGGGCGTGTGCTTCGAGTGTCGCGTCACGGTCGATGGGCGGGCCCACCAGCGGTCGTGCCTCATACCGTGCACCGACGGGCTGCGCGTGGACACGGTGCCTAACGAAGCAGCGGCGTGGCAGCCCGTGGCGGAGGCCGAGGGCGCTGTGCGGACGTGCGACGTCGCGGTGATCGGGGGCGGGCCGGCCGGGATCGCCGCGGCGACGGAGGCGGCGCACGCCGGTGCGCGCGTGATCGTGATGGATCAAGGTCTGCGGCCCGGGGGGCAGATCTGGCGGCACCGTGATCCGGCCGGCCTGCCGAAGGCCGCCCGCGCCTGGATCGCCCGCTCCGAGCGCGCGCCCGCCAACGGTGGTCCCGCACCCGAGTGGCTCACCCGAACGACCGTGTACGACGCGTCCATGGGCGACGACATCGTGCTCCGCCTAACGGGAGACGGCTCGGCGAGGGCGGACACCGTGCGCGCGCATCGCGTCGTGGTCGCGACCGGCGCGCGCGAGCGCTTCCTGCCGTTCCCCGGGTGGACCTTGCCCGGCGTCCTGGGATTGGGCGGCGCGCAGGCGCTGCTCAAAGGCGGCATGACGGTTCGGGGACGGCGCGTCGTCGTCGCTGGGTCGGGTCCACTGCTGCTGCCCGTGGCCGCGGCTCTGACGCAGGCCGGTGCCAGCGTGGCGTACGTGGCGGAGCAGGCGCCAATGATGAACGCGATGTCGTTCGCCGGCGGATTGTGGTCGCACCCGGCGAAGGCGCTGCAGGCGGTGCGGTACGCGGCCTCGCTCGCTGGTACGCGCATGCGCTTCGGCACGTGGGTGGCCTCGGCCGACGGCGAGGCGGGGCGCGTGGCGCGCGTTAGGCTAACGGACGGCCGTCGCGCCTGGACGGTGCCGTGCGACCTGCTCTGCTGTAGCTACGGTTTCGTGCCCAACGTCGAGCTCGCGTGCCTGATGGGATGCGACATCCGGGACGGGCGCGTGGCGGTGGACGCGACCCAGCGGACGAGCGTGCCGGGCGTGTGGTGCGCGGGCGAGCCGACCGGCGTGGCCGGCGAGAGCGCGGCACTCGTGGAAGGGCGGATCGCGGGCCTCGATGCGGCCGGTGCCGACGCTCTCGCGCATTCGGCACGGCTTCGACGTGCGCGCGACGGTTGGCGCCGCTTCGGCGACCGCCTGACGGACACGTTCCGGCTGCGCGACGACGTGCGCGCGCTGGCCACCGACGAGACGCTGGTCTGCCGCTGCGAGGATGTCCGGCGCGGCGCACTGGATCCGTCGTGGAGCGTGCGCCAGGCCAAGCTCTATACGCGCGTCACGATGGGACCGTGTCAGGGCATGGTGTGCGGCGCCGCCTGCGCCAGTCTCTTCGGATGGTCCGCGGGCACGGTCCGGCTCCCGGTGGGCGGCGCCGAGGTCGCCCGACTCCGTTAGGCAGCGGGGCCGGGCGTCGCGACGCGTGGCAGAGCACGGTATGGAGAGGAACGTGATCGCGGGATTGCGCCCGTGCGCGAAACCCGGCACGCGGCGCGCTCGTACGGCGCACACGACACTCATTTCGTTGGCCGCATGATCCTGTGGGTCGGAGTTCTCGTTGCGCTGCAGGGCGCGTCATCCGCGCAAGACACCGCTCGCATGGTGCAGCGCGACACACCGCTCGTCGCATCACCGGCGCAGGTCGCGAGCGCGTACGAGGATGCGGCCGCGCGTACGCTCGTCGCCCGCGCGCGCGTGGCGAGAATCAGTCAGGATTCATCGCTCAGGGCCTATGATGCGACGGCGAAACGGCGCTTCACCGTGAATTTCGGGCTCGGCGCGAGCGGTCCCGAGCGCCTGCTCGTTCGCAGCGAAGGTGCATCGCGTGTGCGCTGGAGTCGCGGCGTGGGGGCGCACATCGATGTGCTCGCCGCGCGCACGGCCATCCCACTCGCCTACTCCGGCGCGCGCGTCTTGTCCGACATGCTCGACGACAATCCCGTCCCGTACTTTCCGGGCCGCGAGGGCTTGGTCGGGTTCTCCGAAGTGGTGCGATCGCGCGACCGACACCAGTCACCGATGATCCATCCGCTCGAAGACGGCGCCGAGTCGGTGTATCGCTATGCGACGGGAGATTCGGTGACGCTGGCGTTTCCCGACGGGCACCAGATTCGGCTGCGCGAGATCCGTGTCATCCCGCGCGGTCCGCGGTACGATCTGATCGTCGGCTCGCTCTGGATCGACGAGTCCTCGGGACAACTCGTGCGCGCGGTCTATCGGCCGGCGGCCGAGATGGACATCGCGCGGATGGCGCGGGATGATGACCCGCACGCGTTCGACGACGTGCCGACGTTAGTCAAGCCGTTGGTCTTTCCGATGAGCGCCACGATCTCGGCGTTCATCGTCGAGTACGGATTGGTGAACGAGCGGTGGTGGATGCCGCGCGTGCAGACGATCGACGGTCGCGCGCGGATCGGCCCAACGCACGCGACCTTCTCGGTCGAGCAGACGTTCCGCTACGCGAGTGTGAACGTCGCCGACTCGCTGCCGGCGATCGCGGTTGCGTCGCTGAGCGATTCGGCGCGCCAGGCGCGGCGCGATTCGCTGCGCACGGCGCGGCGCGCGGCACGAGAGCACGGCGACACGATCGAGATGGAGTCCCTCAATTGCCCGCGCGGCGATACGATCGTGCGGCAGCAGTTGCGGCACGATGGCGCGCTCCCGATCGAGATCCGGATTCCGTGCGACACGGCGGCGCTCGCGCATTCGCCGGAGCTGCCGCCGTCGATTTACGACGCGGGCGAGGAGACGTTCGGCGTGCCCGACCGCGACGCCGTGCTCAAGTCGTTGGGCTTGAGCGTCCAGCCGGGGTGGAGCCCGGGCGCGCCGTCGCTGCACTACGGCGTCCAGGACGGCCTCGTGCGCTACAACCGGGTGGAAGGCCTCTCGTTAGGCGCGCGCCTGGACGAGACCTTCGGCGCCGGATATTCCGGCAGCCTGACAGGAAGGTTGGGCGTGGCCGATTTGCAGCCCGGATTCGACCTGCAGCTGCGGCGGTCGGACGGCGTACGGACGCTGTCGTTGGGCGTCTACCGGCGCCTGGTGCCCGTCAATCCGTGGGGCGACCCGCTGTCGTTGGGCAGCTCGATCGGGAACTTGATGTTGGGCAGCGACGACGCGTTTTACTACCGGTCCTGGGGCGTGGAGCTCGGCGGCCGGCACGATGGGTCGGCGGCCGTTACGTGGCGCGCGTTCGCCGAAGAGGAGCGCAACGCGGACGTCAACACGCGGTTCTCCCTCTACCATGCGATCGGCGCGCGCGATGGTGCGCCGTCGAACATCCGCGCGGCGCGCGCGGGTGAAGCGGGCGGTGTGGTGTCGCTGCACGATGATTTCGGGCTGGACCCGAACGGATGGCGGTTCGGTGTGGGCGCGTCGCTCGAGGGAGCGGGCGGCACCTTCGATTACGGTCGCGGGTCGCTCGATGCGTCGGTGTCGCGCGGCTTGGGCGAGAACTGGGCCGCGTCGATGACGGCGAGTGCGGGCACGAGCGTCGGAACTGTTCCGCCGCAGCGCGCGTGGTACTTGGGCGGGACGCAGACGGTGCGCGGCCAGGTCATGGGCGCTCAGGAAGGAAATGCGTACTGGTTTACCCGCACCGAGCTCGCATATGGCCTGGTGTCGGTCCGTCCGAACGTGTTCTTCGACCTCGGCTGGGCCGGCCCGCGAGGCGATTGGACGTCGCCCGGACGTCCGATCAGCGGCGCCGGCGTGGGCGTATCGTTACTGGACGGACTGCTGCACGTCGATCTCGCGCACGGCATTCAGCCGTCGCGGTCGTGGCGCGGCGCCATGTATTTGGACGCGCGCTTCTAAGAGAGCCGGACGCTGACGGACCCGGGTCGACTATTTTTCGGGTGTCAGTATGCCTGCTCACGCATGATTCCGTGCGGGAGCTCGGCCTGGATTTCATCGCCTGAGCGCGGACATACAATGCGTCGCAAGATGTGCAAGTCGAAGATCCATCGGGGCACGATCACGGGCGCCGATCTTCAATACGAGGGCAGTTTGACTCTGGACCGCGACCTCATGGACGCGGCCGATCTCGAGCCGTACGAACAGGTTCAGGTGGTGAACGTGAACACGGGTTCGCGGCTCGAGACCTACGTGATCGAGGGCGAACGGGGCAGCGGGACCATCCAGCTCAACGGTGCGGCGGCGCGGATGGGGGCCGTAGGTGATCCCGTGATTGTCATGAGTTACGCCGACTACGACGAGAGCGAACTTGCGGCGTTCACGCCACGGGTCGTGTTCGTGGACGATCGCAACCGGGTCGTCAAAGGGCGAATCCGCCGCGCCAAATAGGTCGGATGGCACGGCAGCGGGAAACGATGTAAGCGTTACATCGCGCGGCTTCGCGTCGTCGAAAGAACACGCCAGCACGCTGCAGCAATCGCCCGGTTGCCGAAACGTCGCACACGCTTGTGTCGCTCAACCCCCAGCGACAAGCGCCGGCATCTGCGCTCCACCTCATGGCGTTCACCACGCAGCCATAGCGGATGCCAGACGCACACTCGACATCGACGCCGCCACACGCCCACGAGCAGACGAACGCCGAGGTGCTTTTGTGGCAAGGCAAGGTCCGCGCGGGATTCGCGGCCTTGGCCGGCGCGGTCGGGCTGATCCTTCACGTCACGGGAACGGTCACACGGTCGCCACGGGTCGGGTTGTTCACGCTGCTCGGCTACCTGGTGATCAATTTGTGGTTGAGTCGCAGCGCGCGGCGGCACGGCGCGGCGCGCGACTGGATGGTGGCGATCACGATGGCGACCGACGTGTTGTTCATGCTGACCATCGCCTACCTGTTGATCCCGCCGCAACATTACGACCGGGTGTTGTTGGGCGGCTTCGCGATTCTGCACCTCACCGAGTTCTATTTCGGCCGCCGCCTGGCGTGGATGGTGTTAGGCGGGTTGGTGGCGGGCTATCTGGCGTTGGTGGCGAACGCGATCGCGAACGGCGTGACGCTGTCGTGGACGTCCGAGTTAGGCACGGCGGCCGTGTTCACCGTGGCGGCGGTCACGTTCATCGTCCACTACAGCAACTTCAACTGGCGCCTCACGGAGATCGTGTCGCTGTTCGACCGGGCGGAAGGCGGCGACTTCTCGGGTGAGTACGATGCGGCGGCCGACAAGCGGCCGGACAGCGTAACGCTGGTGGGACGGGCGTACAATCGCGTGCGTCCGCAGCTGGCGAATCTGGTCATGACGGACGCGCTGAGCGGGTGTCAGAACCGGCGCGGCTTGGAGCAGCAGCTGGCGCGCGAAGTGTCGCGTGCGGCGCGGACGGGTCGCGAGCTGTCGTTGATCGCGATCGACATCGACCACTTCAAGACCATCAACGACACCTTCGGACACCTGGCGGGCGACGCGGTGATCCAGGAGGTGGGTGAGCTGCTGCGATCGGTGGCGCGGACGGGCGACGTGGTGGCGCGAACGGGCGGCGACGAGTTCATGCTGCTCCTGCCGGAAACGAACGCGGCGGGCGCGTTCCGGCTGGCGACGCGCATGCGGGAAGAGGTGTCGAAGCGGAAGTTCCAGGGCATCGCGGGCAAGGTGCCGGTGACGGTGAGCATCGGCTTGGTGGCGGATCGCGTGGCCGACGAGAACGTGGTGCACGACCTGCATTCGCGGGCGGACGAAGCGCTGTACGCGGCGAAGGACGGCGGCCGAAACCGGGTCAGCATCTGGACGCCTAACTTGCGGGCGATCGCGGTGCAGAGAGCCGGACAGGCCCTCATGCGGACGGGGACGTAATCGAGGGAAACGGCGGCTGACGCCGCCTGCGGGAAGGGGGAAGTGGGAAGGGGGCGGCAGCCGGCCTTGACAGCCTGGCCCTTTCTCTTAGACTCTCAGGTTAGAGTCAAAACCGAGAGTCTGGAATGCCGGCTAATGTGTTGCCCCTGGTCAAAGGGACGTTGGATGTGCTGGTCCTCAAGGGATTGTCGTGGGGCGCCATGCACGGCTTCGAGATCACGTCGTGGCTCGAGGCGCACTCGAGCGGACGGCTCGATGTCGATGACAGCGCGCTGTATCAGGCGCTGCATCGCATGGAAGAGCGCGGGCTCGTCGAGGCCGAGTGGGGGGTCACCGAGAACAATCGGCGGGCGAGATATTACCGCATCACGGCGGCTGGCCGCGCGCATCTGCGCAGCGAGAGCGCGCGGTGGGTGCGGTACGCGGAGACGGTGACGACCATTCTCACGGCGCGGCAGCGCGCGGCGCCGGCGTGAGGCGACGGAGCGCTGTCGCGTGAGCGAGCGACGGATACGGCGACTGCCCCGGCTGACCCTCGGGCGAGAACGCCTGGACGCGGAGATGGACGAGGAGGTTGCGTTCCATCTCGAGGCGCGCGTCGAACAGCTCGTGCGGCTCGGCCGCACGCCGGAGGAAGCGCGCGCGGAGGCACTCGAGCGCTTCGGTCCGATCGAGCAGGCCACGGAACGGCTGCGCGCATCGGCGGCGCAGCGGGAGCGGCGGCGGGCGGGTCGCGAGAGGGTGAACGCCCTGCGCCGCGAGCTCCGCCAGAGCATCCGGTCGCTCCGACGCAGTCCGGCGTTCGCGGCGGCGGCCGTGCTCACGCTGGCGTTGGGCATCGGCGCGAATACGGCGGTGGCGGGACTGGTGCGCGCGGTGCTGCTCCGCACGCCGCCGTACGCCACGCCATCGCGCCTCGTCATGGTGTTCCAGCGCCTGCCATCGTTAGGCGGCGGCGTCGACCGCCTTGGCGCCTCGCTGCCCGAGTTCGTGGACTACCGGGATCGGAACCGGGTGTTCTCGTCCATGGCGGGCTACGAGAACCTCGATCTCGACCTGACCGGCGACGGCCCGCCCGAGCGCCTCGCCGCGGCGCGCGTCAC
Source organism: Gemmatimonadaceae bacterium (assembly GCA_035935375.1). Lineage (GTDB taxonomy): Bacteria > Gemmatimonadota > Gemmatimonadetes > Gemmatimonadales > Gemmatimonadaceae > JADGGM01. The sequence continues at coordinate 6,993 of DASYXE010000429.1, forward strand.
GTCCACGCTTTTCTCGACCCTTGGCGTCAGGCCGGTCATCGGCCGGGATTTCGCACCCGCGGACGGCCAGGAAGGATCCGGGAATGTCGCGATCCTCGGCTACGGGCTGTGGCAGAGACGGTTCGGCGGCGACCGCGCGGTGGTCGGGCGCACGGTGCGTCTCGACGAGCAGTCGTACACGGTCGTGGGCGTCATGCCGCGCGCCTTCGACTTTCCGTGGCCGGGGATGCCGTTGTCGGACCACGCGGACCTCTGGATCCCTCTCGTATTCACGCGCGCCGAGCTCGCGGCGCGCGCGCAGAGCTACGACGTGCGAATGGTCGCGCGACTGGCGCCGGGAGTCACGCTCGAGCGCGCGCGTGGCGACCTCGCGCGCATCGTGGATGAGTTTCGCCGCGAGTATCCGACCATCTACACCGGCAACGTGCAGACGCAGGCCACGGTCGATGGCCTCGTGTCCGATGCACGCGCCGACGCGCGGCCGCTGCTGCTCACGCTGGCCGGCGCGGTCGTGTTCGTGCTGTTGATCGCGTGCGCCAACGCGGCGCACCTGCTGCTGGCGCGGGCGGTGTCGCGCCGGCCCGAGCTGGCGTTGCGGAGGGCGTTAGGCGCAAGCGCGGGCAACGTGGTCGGCCAGACGTTGGGCGAGGCGGTGGTGCTGGCGTTCGCCGGGGCCGCGCTCGGTCTCGGGTTGGCGGTGGTGTTGGTCGGCGTCATTCGCCGGTTCGGCCCCGACAACATCGCGGGCCTCGGA
>DASYXE010000430.1:0-4602 GCA_035935375.1 Gemmatimonadaceae bacterium
AGCGATACGTCGTGCTCCGTACCGAACGCATCGCGCGCGCGCCACACGCCACCCGCGCCGCGCAAGACGACGGCCTTCACGGAGCCTCTGGCGTGCTCACGAGCCGTCCTCACCGCGCATCGCCTCCCACCACGGACGGCCGGCGCGAGGCAATCGCTCGGCGATGAGCGTGTCGAGCACCGCGCGCACGCGCTCGAGCGGCATCCCGCCTAACCGCGCACGTGCGTCCTCGTCCGTGCCCGCGCGCTCCAGAAAATCGGTCTCCAGGTGGCCGCTCACGCGCGGCTCACCCGGGCTCCATTGCACGAAGAGCAGATACGCGCCGACCGGCGCATCCGGATCGCCCGTCTCGTCCGTCTCGATCGACACGCTGTACGACCGCCCGTCGCGCCCTTCGAACGCCGCCGGACGCGCGTGCACGGCGATGTAGCCGCCGAGTGTCCGCTCGTCGCCCTTCGAGTGATCGGGAGGAAGGAACCTACCCACGAGACGTCCCCACGAGCCCCGGGCGCATCAATGCCGCCCAGCCACCAGCTCGCGAACCATGTTACCCGTGATGAACGCGACGTTCGCCGGACGCTCCGCCAGCCGCCGCATCAGATACGGATACCACTGCGTGCCGAACGGAACGTACACCCGCATGTTGAAGCCCTCGCGCACGATCTGATCCTGCAGGTCCCGCCTAACGCCGTACAACATCTGAAATTCGAATCGGTCGGATGCTATCGCCTGCGCGCGCACAAACCGCTTGGCCTGCGACAGAATCGCCGGATCGTGCGTCGCGATCCCCGGATAGTTGCCCTCGAGGAGCAGCTGCTGCATGCACGTCACGTAGTTCGCGTCCACATCGTGCTTCTCCGGGAACGCGACCGTCGCCGGCTCGTTGTACGCGCCTTTGCACAACCGCACACGGCACTTGAGCTGAATCGCCCGCTCGACGTCGACCTTCGTTCGGTAGAGATAACTCTGCAGCACGATGCCGACGTTCTCGGGAAAGCTCGGATACAACCGGTCCTCGAACAGCCGCAGCGTACGCTCCGTGTAGTCGCTGCCTTCCATGTCCAGCCGCACGAACGTCTGGTAACTCCGCGCGCGCTCGAGAATCTGCTGCATGATGTCCACGCATAGCTCTTCGCTGATGTCGAGCCCCATCTGCGTGAGCTTCACCGACACGTTCGCGTCGAGACCGGCCTCGTGAATCCGATCGAGCATCTGGAGGTACGACCGACTCGCCGCACGCGCCTCCGTTTCGTTGGTCACGCTCTCGCCTAACAGATCCAGCGACGCACGGATCTTCCGCGCGTTGAGTTGGCGCACCGCCGCGAGCGCCGTATCCAGCGTCTCGCCCGCAACGAATCGGGAGGCGAATCGCTTGGCCATGCTGTTGTGGCGAACGAAGTGGAACAACCGTGGCTGGTTCGACAGATACAGAAAAGTTCGACGCAACATGTCGTCTGGTGATCCGGAGCGGAGAATACGGTTCGGTGAACGGCCTACGGTTGCACGGCGGCGCATAAGCTAGTAGACCGCGTCTGAGGTTCGGATGGCAGTCCGGGAATGGGGAAGCGCGAGCGCCAGCGAGCGCTTCCCCATTCCCACTATCATAATTTCTGATGCACCTCACTAGTCCTCGCGTTCACCGGCAGTCCAGTCAATCGAGCCAGCGTCCGCCGCCTTGCGCGGCGCGGTCGTGCAGAATGCGAGCCGGCTCGAAGCGCGGCGCGAATCGGCCGTGGTACACCTCGAGCTGCCGCACGATGTGCGCGATGCCGACCGAATCCACGTAGCGGAACGGCCCGCCGCGGAATGGCGGAAATCCGATGCCGAACACGGCGCCCACGTCGCCGTCGCGCGCCGAACGAAGGACGCCTTCCTCGAGACAGCGTGCCGCCTCGTTCACCATGGCGAGTACGCAACGCTGCTGCATCTCGAGCACGGGAATCTCCGTGCGGTTCACGCCCGTGGGCAGCAAGGCATAGACGCTTTCATCCACACCAGCCTTCGTGCCGCCTGGGCCGTCGTACCGATAGAACCCGCTCCCACCCTTTCTGCCCAACCGACCCGATGCCACGACGCGCGAGAGCGACTGCGATGGCGTGAGCCGGTCGCCGAATGCATCGCGCAGCACGGTTGCGACCTTGGCGCCCACATCGAGCCCGACCTCATCCATGAGCGTGATCGGCCCAACGGGAAATCCGAAGTCGACCAGCGCGCGATCGAGCGCCTCGATCGAGACACCCTCGTCCAACAGGTATCCCGCTTCGTTGAGGAACGCCGCGAGCGTGCGCGTCGTGTAGAACCCCGGTCCATCGTTCACCACGATCACGTGCTTGCCGAGCTTCTTGCCGAACGCGACGGCAGTGGACGTGGCCACCGCGGCGGTGCGCGGCGTCACGATCACCTCGAGCAACGGCATCTTGTGCACCGGCGAGAAGAAGTGCATGCCGAGCACTTGCTCGGGACGCTTCGATACTTCGGCGATGCGCGAGATGGGAATCGTACTGGTATTGGACGCGTAGATCGCATCGCTCGGCATCACCTGCTCCGCCTCTTGCAGCACGCGGTGCTTGAGGTCGACGTCTTCGAAGACGGCCTCGATCACCAGGTCGCAATTCGAGAAGCCGGAGTAGTCGGTGGTCCCGCCCACGAGCGACATCTGGTCCTCGAACTGCCGCCGCGTGATCTGCTTTTTCAGCACGCGCTCGGCGAGCACGTCGTGCACCGCTTTGAGGCCTTTGGCTACCCGGGCATATTCCGCATCCTTGAGCCGGACGATGGTCCCCTGCATCGCGGCCACGGACGCGATCCCGGCGCCCATGAATCCCGCGCCCAGGACGCCTAACTTGCGCACCGGCAGCGGCGCCACCGGCACCGGGGTGCCGGGATCCTTCTTGAGCGCGGTGGTCGCGAAGAAGAGATACACGAGCTGGCGCGACACGTCGGTCACCGCCATGTCGCCAAAGAGCCGCGCCTCCTCGGCGTACCCGCGGTCGCGCCCGTGCTCGTAGCCGGCGCGAACGGCCTCGATGGCGGCAATGGGCGCCGGATAGTTGCCCATCGTCTTCGCGAGCACGCCGGTCCGCGCGCGCGAAAACACGAGGCGCCTGCCTAACGGATTGTCCTCGAGCACCGCGGCCGACAGTCCGCGCGACGCCCGGCCGCGCGACCGCGACAACTTGCCATCGGCGAGCTGGCGAGCCCGATCGATGGCGACGTCGCGGAGGATGGACGGATGCACCATCTCGTCCACCAGGCCTAACTGCAGCGCCTTCTTGGCGCGCACGTTGCGCCCCGTGAGGATCATGTCCAACGCCGCGCGCAGGCCGATCACGCGCGGCAACCGCTGCGTACCGCCCGCGCCCGGAAAGATCCCGAGCTGCACCTCGGGCGCCGCCAACACGCTCTTCGGGTGATCCGTCACGATGCGGTAGGAACACGCAATCGCGGCCTCGAGTCCGCCCCCGAGGCACGCGCCGTGGATGGCAGCGACAACCGGTACGCGCAGATGCTCGAGACGGCTCATCAACGCCTGACCGCGCCGGCTCAGTTCTTCGCCATCCTGCGCGCTGTGCAGCGACGTGAACTGCTCGATGTCCGCACCGGCAACGAAATTCTCCGGTTTGCCGGAGAGGAGCACCACAGCCCGGATCGCCGCGTCACGATCGACACGATCGAAGAGCGACCCGAACTCGGCCACGACGCTGGCATCGAGCACGTTCACCGACGCATCGGGGACGTCGAGCGTCGCGAGGGCGATGCCGTTCTGGATGTCGACCGACAGCGCGGTCGCCGTCTGCACTGGATGCGTCGCGGCGCTCACGCCGCGTTCTCCAGCACCATCGCGAACCCCATCCCACCGGCTGCGCACACCGTCATCAACCCGAACTGTCCGCCGCGCCGCTTGAGCTCGTGCGCCAGCGTCGTCGTGATGCGCGCCCCCGTGGCGCCGAACGGATGCCCGATCGCGATCGATCCGCCCATCACGTTGAGCCGCGACCGGTCCACCTCCCCCATCGGCTGCGACAAGCCGGCGCGCTCCGCCCACGCCGTGCTCTCGAACCCCTGCAAGTTGGACAACACCTGCGCCGCGAACGCTTCGTGCATCTCGACCAGGTCGATGTTCGCCAGCGTTAGGCCGGCGCGCTCGAGCGCTTTCGGCGCCGCGAACACCGGGGCCTGCAGCAGCTGCTCACCCGGATCCAGCGCCGCGTAGGCGTAGGACCGCAGAAAGGCCAGAGGCGCCATGCCTAACGAACGCGCCTTCTCCTCGCTCATGAGAATGACGGCCGCGCCGCCATCGGTGAGCGGCGACGAGTTCCCCGCCGTCACCGAGCCGTACCGCCGGTCGAACACCGGCTTGAGCGCCGCCAGCTGCTCGAGACTCGTGTCCGTACGAACGCCGTTGTCGGCCGTCGCCCACGCGTCGTAGACGGGCGGCACGTACAACGGCATGATCTCCGACGTCAGACGGCCGTCCTGTGTGCCCGCCGCCGCCAACCGGTGCGACCGCAGTGCGAACTGATCCTGTTCCTCGCGCGGAATGCGGTTGAGTTTGGCCATCTTCTCCGCCGATTGACCCATCGTCTCGCCCGTCGATGGCTC
>DASYXE010000431.1:0-7951 GCA_035935375.1 Gemmatimonadaceae bacterium
GTAGGCGATGTACGCCGGCGCGCCGAGTCGATTCCGCGCCGCGCCGTTCGCCCACTGCGGTTACTCCTCGGCGGCTTGCCCGAGGTGCGTCTTGCGCTCGCGGATGCGGCCTTGCTTGCCGCTCGCGTTGCGCAGGTAGTAGAGCTTGGCGCGGCGGACGCGACCGCGGCGGACCACGGTGACGGTGCCGATCATGGGGCTGTGCACCGGGAAAATGCGCTCGACGCCGACGCCGTTGGAAACTTTCCGCATCGCGAATGTCTCGTTCACACCGCTGCCACGGCGTGCGATGCAGACGCCCTCGAACGCCTGGAGGCGCTCCTTGTCGCCTTCTTTCACGCGGACGGCGACGCGCAGGGTATCCCCGGGACGGAAGGGGGGAATGTCCGTGCGCATGAATTCTTTTTGCGTTTCGATGAAGGCGTGCATATATGGCTCGGGGCTGGGGTCTGGCCCAGGTGATCGGCTTTTCGGTTACAGACTTGAGAAATTAACCGTCGCTTGACCTCGACGCCAGCCGGTTAAGGCGGACAAAGGCGGACAAAACCGGACAAAGCGGGACAAGTCCGGACAGAGCGGGACTCGAAATAACGATCCCTTCAATTTGATGCGTCTACAAAAAAAGGCGCCCGAGTGGGCGCCTCTTTCGCGTTTGGCAGGAACGTGAAGCCGCCCTACGCCTTCACCGCCACCGACCTGGTCGTCGTGGACTTGTGGCCCTGCTTGTCGACGATCGTGAGCTGGACGCTGAACGTACCCGTCTTCGCGTATTTATGCTGCACCGTGAGACCGCCGCCGGTGTTGCCGTCGCCGAAAGACCAGCTGTACGACGACGCGCCGGCCGGCACGCTCGAATCCTTCCCGTTGAACGCGCAGTACATGTGCGAGCACGATGCGTCGACAACCGGTTTGATCGTCGAGGACGAGGTCGCCGGCGCCGACTGGCTGGTCGCGCCGACGGTGATGCTCTTGGTAATCGACGTCTTGTTGCCGTCCTTGTCATCGATCAGGAGCTTGACCGAATAGGTGCCGGTCTTGGCGTACGCGTGGGCCATCGTGGCACCGGTCGACCCGGCATCGGCGCCGTCCCCGAACCACCAGTTGTACGAGGCCGCTCCGTTAGGCACGCTCGACGCGCTGGCGTTGAACGTGCAGGCATTGTTGCCCGAGCAGGTCGTGGAGAAGGCCGCCGAGAAGGAGCCGGACGGCGCCGCCGGCGTCGAGCCGCCCACGAATGCGCTGTAGGCGAGCAAGTTAGGCGAGCCGTTGAGGTTGAGGATGTGGCCCGACGTCGCGTTGGCCAGGATCGCCTGCTTCACCTGCGCGGGCGTGGCCGTCGGGTGCGCGCCAAGATACAGCGCCGCGATGCCCGCGACGTGCGGCGAGGCCATCGACGTCCCCGACCACGTCACCGTGGCGACATCGCTCAGATAATCATCGGACGTGATGTTCACACCGGGCGCAAAGATCGAGATGCACGAGCCGTAATCCGAGTTGGCCCAACGATGATCGGTGTTGTCGGACGCTCCGACGTCGATGGCCAAAGGGAGGTTCGCCGGATAAATGGTGCAGGCATTCTCCGTATAGTTCCCGGCGGCGACCACGTACGTGACGCCGGACCGGATCGACTGGGCGACGGCCGAGTCGAGCACCGGCGCGAAGGTCGCCCCGAGGCTCATGTTGGTGACGGCAGGACTCTTGTGGTGCGCCGTGACCCAGTCGATGCCGGCAATGATGTCGGAGAGCGGTGCGCTCCCGTCGCACTGCAGCACGCGAACCGACCAGAGCGTGACGGCCTTGGCGACACCGTACTTGATTCCGCCCACCGTGCCCGATACGTGCGTGCCGTGTCCGAAGCAATCGGCGCCGTTGCCACCGAAGGCATCGAACGCGAAATGCGCGCGGCCGCCGAGGTCCGTATGTGAGTAGCGAATGCCGGTGTCGAGAATGTACGCGTTCACGCCCGCACCCGTGCTTCCGTACGAGTACGAGTTGTTCAACGGGAGCGAGCGTTGATCGATTCGATCGAGTCCCCAATCGGGACTGGATTCGGTGCCCTGCGCGTGCACGATGACATCGGGCTCGACCATCGCGACGTCAGGATCGGCGCGGAGCGCGGCCACCTGGCCCGAGTCGAGTTTGGCAGCGAATCCATTGAGCGCCGCCGTGTATGTGCGTTCGATGCTCACGCGACCGCTCGTGATCATGCGGCTCGCGGTGGTCGGCGTGCGATTGACGTTGTCGCGATAGACGACGATGTAGTGATCGGCGCGGATGTCGGGCTGCGCTAACGGCAGCTTGGCGACGGGCGATGCGGGGGAGGCTTCCGGACCCGTGGCGTCGCTGCACGCGGCAAGCGACATGGCCACGAGGGCGCCGGCGAGGAGACGTTTCATCGTGGGACTCCCGTATAGGGCTGGTCCGCGCGACGGCTCGACTGGCATGGCGCAGCGTCAGCTCGCTTTAGCCTCGTAGCTTTGCGTCACCGCCTTTCAGCGGCTTTGCCCTCGTCACTAAGCCGGTGAGGCGTTAGCAACCGTGCGAGTTGTGATGAATGAGAGCGAGCGTGCGGTGCGAATCGAAGACGTTCGAGGTCATCCAGCGGCAACGTCCGAAGAAGCGACGTCGGCCGACAGTATATGAGCGCGCGTGGATGTGCGTTAGATCACGCACAAACTGAAACGCTGCTTGACTGTGTGGTCAGTCAAGCAGCGTCGTGATCGCAGGGATTTTGTTCACTCTGCGATTAAAATCGTCTTCACATTCACGAACTCGCGAATGCCTTCGCGCGACAGTTCGCGTCCATAGCCGGAACGTTTTACTCCACCGAAGGGCAAGCGCGGGTCCGAAACGACCTGAGCGTTCACGAAGACCGCACCGCTTTGCACGTCGCGAATGAAGAGGTCGCGCTCAGCGTCGTCGCGCGTCCAGACGCTCGCGCCGAGTCCGAAGGTGGTATCGTTGGCGAGGGTGATCGCGTCGCGCGCGCTGGCGACGCGAAACAGTGAGGCGACCGGTCCAAAGACTTCTTCGTGATATGCCGGCGCGTCGCGCGGAATGTCGGTGAGCACGGTGGGCGCGTAGTAGTTGCCCGGCCCGTCCACGCGGCGCCCTCCCATCGCGACGCGCGCACCCGCGGCCACGCTGCGCTCGACCTGTGTCGCAACATCGTCACGAATTTTCGGCGTGGCGAGTGGACCAACGTCGGTCTTCGGATCCATCGGATCGCCGACCGTCAGCGCGCTCATGCCGGCGACGAACCGCTGCTCGAACTCCGCCGCGATGCGCTCGTGCACGATGAACCGCTTCGCCGCGATGCAGGATTCGCCGTTGTTCACCATGCGCGCTTTCACGGCGACCTGCGCAGCCTTGTCGAGATCGGCCGACGGCATCACGATGAACGGATCGCTGCCGCCCAACTCGAGCACCGTTTTCTTGATGACCTTCCCGGCGGTGCTCGCCACTTCACGGCCCGCCTGCTCGCTGCCCGTAATCGTGACGGCGGCGATGCGCGGATCGCGGATGACATCGCCGACGCGCGATGACGCAATGAGCAGCGTTTGAAACTCGTCGCCATCGAACCCGGCGCGGCGCAGCACATCGGAGATGGCGAGCGCGCACTGCGGCACGTTCGACGCGTGCTTGAGGACCGCGACGTTGCCCGCCATGAGCGCGGGCGCAGCGAAGCGGAAGACCTGCCAGAATGGAAAGTTCCACGGCATCACCGCGAGGACGGCGCCTAACGGTTGATACGCGATGTAGCTGCGGGCCGCCTCGGTGCGCACGTCCTCGTCGGCGAGCAGCTCGTGGGCGTGTTCGGCGTAGTGGCGGCAGACCCACGCGCACTTGGCGGCTTCGTCGGCGGCGCTGCGCAGGGGCTTTCCCATCTCGAGCGTCATGAGCTTGCCGAGGTCGTTTTTCTCGCTGTCGAGAATCTCGGCTGCACGCGACATCCGGCGCGCGCGCTCGGCGAAGGGGGCGAGTCGGTTGTGCGCGAAGGCGCGCGCCGCGCGCTCGAGGCAGGCGTCGAGCTCGGAGTCGGTGAGCTCGTCGAATTCGTCGAGCGTTTCACCGGTGGCCGGGTTGATCGATTTCATCATGGTGGCGTGATCAAGCAGCGATGGGACTGACGCGTCGTCACGGTTGTGGCGGCTCATCCGCATGAGGCGTTCCGGTCGCTGCATCTGACGCGAGTCGCTCGCGCGTGAGGCGTTCGCCCTCGGTCAAACGCCATGCGTCGATGCGCTTGTGGTCGCCGGAGATGAGGACGTCCGGCACGGCAAAGCCGCGAAAGACCGCGGGGCGCGTATAGCTTGGCGCGCTGAGCCCACCGCTCCAGTGCGAGTCGGTGCGCGCGCTGTCGAGGTCGGACATGGCGCCCTCGAGCAGGCGCACGGTGGCATCGACGATGACGAGGGCCGCGGGCTCGCCGCCTGACAGCACGTAGTCGCCGATGGAAATCTCTTCGGTGGCGAGGTGATCGGCGACGCGTTGGTCGACATCCTTGTAGTGGCCGCAGAGCAGCGTGAGCTGGGACCCGGCCGCGTAGCGCACGGCGTCGGCGTGCGTGAAGCGCCGGCCGCGGGCGGAGACGAGGATGATCGGTCCCGTCGGCTGGAGGGCATCGACGGCCTCGAAGAACGGCTCGGGTTTCATGACCATGCCGGGTCCACCGCCGAAGGGATAGTCATCGACGGTGCGGTGCTTGTCGTGCGTGAAGTCGCGCAGGTCGATCACGTCGTAGGTGACGCTGCCTGCCGCAGCGGCGCGGGCGGGGATACTGAGGCCCAACGGCGCGGCGAAGAACTCCGGGAAGATGGTGACGATGCTGATCCGGAGGGTCATTCGAACAGGCCGTTCGGCGGAACGGCGACGATGCGGCGCGCGGCCCGGTCGACCTCGCGCACGAAGTCGGCGTGGAACGGCAGGAGCGCGGTGCGGGTCCCGTCGGTGATCTCGAGCGCGAGGCCGTGCGGCAGCTCGAGCACGCCGGCCACCGTGCCTAACGATTGGCCGGTGGGCAGCTCGACGCGCATGCCGGCGAGCTCGTGGATGTAGACCTGTCCGGCGGCCGGCGGTTCGAGGTCGCGGGCGTCGGCCAGGAGGTAGCGGTCGCGCCAGCGCTCGGCACCGCTGCGGTCCGCGATCCCGGCGAACTGGACGAGGAGCGACCCGTCGGGCTGGGCGCGCGCGGATTCGACGGTGAGCGCGCGGCCGCCGGGATCCGGCTCTCCGTTAGGCGTACCCACCACGAGGCGGCGGCCGGCCGCGAACACCGCGGCCGGCGCGTCGGTCATGGGCTGGACCACGAGGGCCCCTTTGATCCCGTGTGCCTTGCGCAGCCGCCCGACGATCAGGAGCTCGGGAGCGGGCGCGCCCACGTTACTCCGTGTCGCGCACCGGCACGGCGCTGCCCTGGCGCCGCGTCGCGACGCGCTTCTCGTGGCGCGCCTTGAGCAGCCCCGCCTTCCGGAGCAGCGAGCGCACGGTGTCGCTCGGCAGCGCGCCCACGCCTAACCAGTAATCGGCGCGCTCCGTCTTGAGCTGCAACGGCGCTTCGCTCTGGCGCGGGTTGTAGCTGCCGATCGTCTCGATGAAGCGGCCGTCGCGCGGGCTGCGCGAATCGGTGACGACGATGCGATACAGGGGCGTCTTCTTCCGCCCAACGCGGCGGAGACGAATTCTCACGGCCATGGTACCTTGCTCCTTCGAGACGAGGGTGATCACCTGCGCCGGGCTCATCGCGTGTCCGGACGATCCGGACCGCACCCGGGACTCACTTACCGGCCGAACAGCATTCCGGGCGGCCGTCCTTCCTTGTTCATGCGCTTCATGGCCTTCTGCATATCGCGGAACTGGTCGAGCAGGCGGTTGACTTCGCTGATCGGCCGGCCCGCGCCCTTGGCGATGCGTGCGCGGCGCGAGCCATTGATGATCGTCGGCGTCTTGCGCTCGGCCTTGGTCATGGAGAGCACGATGGCTTCGGCGTGCTTGAGCCGCTTGGGATCGAGCTTCGCCTGCTTGAGCATCTTCGCGTTGACGCCCGGCAAGAGCTTGAGCAGACCCTCGAGGGGACCGAGGCGCTGGATCTGCTTCATGCTGGTGAGGAAGTCCTCGAGATCGAAGCCTTCCTTGCGGACTTTCTTCTCGAGGCGCTTCGCTTCTTCGGCGTCGAACGATTCCTGGGCCTTTTCGACGAACGAGATGATGTCGCCCATCTGGAGGATGCGCCCGGCCATGCGGTCGGGGTAGAACTCCTCGAGGGCGTCCGTCTTTTCGCCTAACCCAATGAACTTGATCGGTTTCTTGGTGACGCCGTAGATCGAGAGCGCCGCGCCGCCGCGGGCGTCGCCGTCCATCTTGGTGAGCACCACGCCGGTGATGCCGAGGGCGTCGTCGAAGCCTTTGGCGATGCGGACCGCGTCCTGGCCGGTCATCCCGTCGGCGACGAGGAGAATCTCGTCGGGGTGCAGCGCGTCCTTGAGGCGCGCGAGCTCCTTCATCATCTCGTCGTCGATCTGCAGACGGCCGGCGGTGTCGACGACCACGACGCGTTCGCGCGCGCGGCGCGCTTCGTCGACGCCTTTCTTGGCGATCTTGACGACGTCGGTGGTCGACCGGTCGAGCGTGACGGGCGCGCCGATCTGCTGGCCCAACGTCTCGAGCTGATCGATGGCGGCGGGCCGATAGACGTCGGCGGCGACCAACCGAGTTGGGCGGCCTTCGCCGGCCAGGCGGCGGGCGAGCTTGGCGGCGGTGGTGGTTTTCCCCGAGCCCTGGAGTCCGACCATGAGCACCACGGTGGGCGGCACGGTGCTCATGCGCAGGCCTTCGCGCTGTTCGCCCAACATGGCGGTCAGCTCGTCATGGACGATCTTGACGAGTTGCTGTCCGGGCGAGACCGTGCGGAGCGCGGAGACGCCGACGGCTTTCTGCTCGACGCGCTCGAGGAATTCCCGGGTGAGCTGGAAGTTGACGTCGGCCTCGAGGAGGACGCGGCGGATTTCGCGCAGCCCTTCCTTGATGTCGGAATCCGACAGGACGCCGCGGCCGCGCAGGCGCGCGAACACGGCGTCCAGCTTTTCACTCAGCTCGTCAAACATAGCCGTGTAAGATAGATCGACGTATCATTGAGTTCAACGATGGGCGGGTCGAGACGCTGGATACGCCTGGCCGGGTCTCCTCGACAACGGCTTCAAAGGATGACCAAAGTGAAACTGAGGGATACCAAAACGGATCGTTCGGATGCAGGGCGGGCACGTCGCTCCGAATAAACTCAAAACAGCACGTGCTTGGGCCGTTCGTTAGGCTACGCGCTTGCCGTCGCCGTCGAACGATCCGTTTCGTTATCCCTCAGTTTCACTTTGGTTATCCGTTGACGCCTTTGTCGAGGAGACTCCCCCGCCCGCGGATCACCCCCAACCGCTGGCTGAGCCTAGTGCGGGGCGTCTCGATCGGTCTGGACAGTATCACAGTCGTCATTCTTCTGTCGTCCCCTCTACTCAATCGAAATGGCTCGCACACAGCGTAAGGAAGAGATTCTTCGCTCGGAGCTTCCGCCGACGTTGCCGCTCATGGCGCTCCGATCGACCATCGTCTATCCGCTGGGCACGATCGCGGTGCAGATGGGAGCGCCCGAGAACCTGTCGATCATCCGGTCCAACGATGAGCCCGGACAGATCGTGGGACTGCTCGTGGCCACGGGCGATCACGACGAGCCGATCAACGCGGACGCATTCGTGGGCCGGGTCGGCGTGGCCGCGCGCGTCCACGAGCGGATCAACCTGCCCGGCGACACGATCCAGATCACGCTTCAGGGATTGCGTCGCATCGTGGTCGAGTCCGTGGTGTCACGCGAGCCGTATCCGGTGGCCGTGATCAAGCCGGCCAAGGAGACGCCGCTCGATCCCATCGAGGGTGAGGAGCTCATGGCGCGTCTCGTGTCCGCGGC
>DASYXE010000432.1:0-2296 GCA_035935375.1 Gemmatimonadaceae bacterium
CGGGACCTCCCACTGGTCCTCGCGATGATAGAAGGCGTCCGGGTCGTCCATGTGATACGTCGCCTGGAGCCCGGCTTGAATGCGGAACAATTGCCCCGGGTAGCGCATGTGGCGCTTGATGTCCGCGGGCATCGCCGACATCGGCTGGAAGATCCCAGAGAAAATCCGTTCGTACGTGCGGATCACCGGATCGTTCGCATCGACCACGTACGCCGTGAGCGCGCCGGTGTACGCGTCGATCGTGACCTTGACGCTGTTGCGCATGTAGTCGACGCCGCCCACCGACTGCGCATACGGGTAGCCGCTGCTCGTCGTGTACCCGTCGAGCACCCACTTCAGCTTGCCGTCGTCCGCCACCACGATGTACGGCTCGCCGTCGAAGCTCAGGAACGGCAACGCCATCGACGCGCGGTCCACGATGTTGCGGTGGTACATGATCCGCGCCTTGCCGGCGATGTCGTCGGAGAAGAGGATTTGCAGCGATCCGAACTGCATCGCATAGAGCGCGCGCCGGAGGAACGATCCCACCGGCACGCCGCCTGAGCCCGCGTACGACATGTAGATGTTCTGGTCGCCTAACGGATAGTCGAACTCCTTCTGGTTGGTGTTCACGAACACGTACTGCTCGGGTTCCTGGCCGAAATAGACCTGCGGCTGCGTGAGCTTGACGTTCACGGTCGACACCGGCGGCAGGTCCTTGATGAACAACACGGGCAATCCTTCATCCGTCACCTGGTTCACGGGCGCCATCGTGATGCCCATGCCGTGCGTGAACGTGAGCCGATTGTTGATGAAGCTCTGCGTGGGAAGCGACGCCGTGTTGAGCTCGCGCACCGACAGGTGCACCTGGCGGTAATTGCCGTCGATCGTGTAGCGGTCGTCGTTCACCGACAGGAAGTCGTAGTAGGTGCGGATCTCCTGGAGCTGCTTGAACGTCTGCTGGAGCAGGTCGCGCTCCCACAGGCGCACGTTGTTGATGGTCGGCGCGTTGCCCTTGATGTCGGCCATCGTGAGCGTCGCTTCGCCGCTCAACGAGCGCGTCTGGACTTTGTCCAGGCCCCAGGCCGCGCGGGTCGCGGCGATGTGGCGCTGGAGGTACGGCGTCTCCTTGTCCAGCTCGTTAGGCACCACCGACAGCTTCTGCACCATGAGCGGCAGCAGCGCCCGCCCCACGATGCCGACGGCCGCGTAGAGGATCACCGCGATCGCGAGGCGCCGGAGGATGCGGCCGCGCGCGGCACCGAAGATCACGAGCCCCATCGCGACGAGCGCGGCGATGGCCGAGGCGCGGATGCCCGGCAGCACCACGTGGACGTCGGTATAGCTCGCGCCGACTAACGGACCGGTCGTCGAATAGAGGAGATTTGCCGAGCGGACGACCCAGAGCTGGACGGCGACGATGAGGAAGAGGATGGCCGCGAGCGTCGCGAGGTGGATCTCCGCGCCGCGGTCGGGATCGCCGTGGTGCGCAGTGAGCGGCAGCTGCCCGCGCAGCACGTACACGATCCCCGTCGCCACCAGCGACAGCACGACGAGCACGAGCGCCAAACCCAACGCGTCGGAGAGGGCCGGCAGCTGGAACATGTAGAAGCCGATGTCGCGCCCGAACAGCGGATCGGCGGTGCCGACGGTCGCGCCGTGGAAGGCCTGCACGTAGGTCATCCAATTCGCGGCCAGGTAGATCGCCACGAAGAACGCGATGACTAACGGAATGATCCACGACAGCCGCCGGACGGCGCCCGACACGTCGATGAGCTGGCGCGTGACGCCTTCGCGGTAGAGCGTGGGCGCCTTGCCGGCCCGGCGCGTGGCGAGCCGGAGATTCCCCGCGAGCACGGCGTAGGACACGACGCCGCCCAGAAAGAAGAGCACCACGCGCCAGGTGAGCGACGTCGCGTAGACCGTGGTGAAGCCCAACTGGCGGAACCAGAGCCAGTCAGTGGCGAAGCTCACGAGCCACGGGATGACGACGAACAGCACGAAGAACAGTGCCACGAGGGCAAGCACGAGCCGTCGGAACGCCGGCGGGACCGGGGCATTCACTCGGCGCCCGTATCCACGATCGAAGGGGATGGTCATGGGACTACAACATGGCACAATTTGGGTCGGAGCAATAGGCGCCTGTCGTGTTCAGGCCGAGCGTGTTAGAGTGGGGAGGCCCTCGATGGCCGTCCGACTCGAGCCGCCTACCGCCGCCGGCGCGCGTTAGGCGGCTGCGAGCATGGCGCCGTGAAACCAGGAGGATGCACACGATGAACATCCTGTTGTGGGTGTTGCAGGTGCTCGTCGCGCTCCT
>DASYXE010000433.1:0-7439 GCA_035935375.1 Gemmatimonadaceae bacterium
GTGCTCCCCCTGCGCGACGTCGTGGTTTTCCCATACATGGTCATCCCCCTGCTCGTGGGACGGCAGGGATCGCTCGCCGCCGTCGAGAAGGCCGTGGCCGGCGACCGATGGATCTTCCTGGTCGCGCAACGCGATGGTGAGGTGCAGGAGCCGCACGCGTCTACGCTCTACCGCACCGGCGTCGTCGGACGCGTCCTGCAGGTGTCTCGGCTCTCCAACGGCACGACAAAGGTGCTGCTCGAGGGCGTGGGCCGTGCGCGCGCCGCGCGCTATACGCCAGGCGGGGCCTTGCTCCGCGCGACGATCACGGCCGAGCCGCTCGTCGCCGATCCCACGATGACCGACGACGCCATGGCGCGTCGCGTGGCGACGCTGTTCGAGGAATACGTGGGGCTGCACCGGCGGCTTCCGCCCGAGGTGCTGTCGCTCGTGCAGGGGAGCGAGTCGCGGGAACGGCTCGCGTACGCGGTCGCCGCGCACCTGCAGGTGCGGCACACCGTTCGGCAGAATCTGCTCGAGTCGCCGTCGTTCGCGTCGCTCACGGAGCGTCTCGTGGCCGTGTTGACGTCGGAGATCGAGATCCTGCGCCTCGAGCGCAAGATCGAGAACGATGTGCGCGGGTCGCTGTTCCAGAACCAACGCGAGTTCTACCTCCAGGAGCAGCTCAAGGCCATTCACCGTGAGTTAGGCCAGGAAGACAGCGACGATTTCGACGAGCTGCAGTCGGCGATCTCGGCGAAGGGGCTGCCGGATCACGCGCGCGAGCGCGCGGAGCGGGAGCTGCGCAAGTTGCGCCGCACGCCGCCGCTGTCGCCCGAGTCCACCGTGGGTCGCAACTACCTCGATTGGCTCATCGGGCTGCCATGGACCGAGCGGACCGACGATCTGCTCGACGTCACGCGCGCGCAGACGGTGCTCGACGAAGACCACTTCGGGCTGCAGGACGTGAAGGACCGCATCCTGGACTACATCGCGGTGCTCGCGCTGGTGGGCAAGCTCGAGGGACCGATTCTCTGTCTGGTGGGTCCTCCGGGGGTGGGCAAGACGTCGTTAGGCAGATCGATCGCGCGCGCGCTGGGCCGGCGCTTCGCCCGCATGTCGTTGGGCGGCGTGCGCGACGAAGCCGAGATCCGCGGGCACCGCCGCACGTACATCGGCGCCCTGCCCGGCCGCGTCATCCAGGCGATGCGGCGCGCCGGCGTGGTCAATCCCGTGATTCTGCTCGACGAAGTCGACAAGATGGGCCAGGACTGGCGCGGCGATCCAGCCGCCGCGTTGCTCGAGGTGCTCGACCCGGAGCAGAACCGCGCGTTCAGCGATCACTACCTGGAAGTCGAGTACGATCTGTCGCAGGCGTTGTTCCTCACGACGGCCAACTCGTTAGGCCAGGTGCCGGAGCCGCTGCGCGACCGGATGGAGATCATCCGCCTGCCCGGCTACGTGGATCACGAGAAGCACGCGATCGCCCGCCAGTACCTCGTGCCGAGACAGCTGCGCACGCATGGGCTCGACCCGGCGACGGTGACCATCCAGCCCGAGGCGCTCACCGACATCGCGCGCGGATACACGCGCGAGGCGGGCGTACGCGAGCTCGAGCGGCGGATCGCGCGAATAGCGCGCAAGCTCGCGCGGCGCGTGGCGGCCGATCCGACGGCCGGTGCCGCATCGATCACGGTGACCCCCGGCGACCTGGCCGGCTTGTTGGGCGTGCGGCCGTACGACGATGACCCGACGCAGCTCGAGGATCGCGTGGGCGTGGCCACCGGGCTCGCGTTCACCTCGGTGGGCGGCGACCTGCTCGAGATCGAGGTGGCCGTCGTGCGCGGCCGCGGCCGGCTGCAGCTCACCGGCACGTTAGGCGACGTGCTCAAAGAGTCGGCCGGCGCGGCGCTCAGTTACGCGCGCTCGCGGGCGACCATGTTAGGCATCGACGCCGACTTTGCGCGCTCGCGCGACATCCATGTGCACATGCCGGCGGGCGCCACGCCCAAGGACGGGCCGTCGGCCGGTATCGCGATCGCCACGGCCCTCGTGAGCGCGCTCACCGGCGCGGCCGTGCGCGGTGACACCGCTATGACGGGCGAGGTGACGCTCCGCGGACGCGTCCTGGCCATCGGCGGCCTCAAGGAAAAGCTCGTCGCGGCGCGGCGCGCCGGCGTGACGCACGTGATCATTCCGTCGCCCAACGCGCGCGAGCTCGAGGAGATCGCGCCCGACATCCGCGAAGGCATCGTGTTCCATCCGGTATCCACGATGGACGAGGTGCTCGCCCTCGCGCTGCGCGCCGAGCGACGCGTCGACACCGGCATCGCGGTGTCCGATGTCGCGCACTGAGAAGCCGGGCGCCGAACCGCTCGTCATTCGACGCCTCGCCTTCCTGGGCGGACAGGCGTCGCCCGGCGGATGGCGACCCGAGTCGACGCTCCCCGAGATTGCATTCAGCGGCCGCTCCAACGTCGGCAAGTCGTCGCTGCTGAACACGTTGGTGCACCACAAATCCCTGGCTCGCGTGAGCCAGCAGCCGGGCAAGACGCGCGAGATCAACTTCTTCGCGGTGAACGACGCGCTCCTCCTCGTGGACCTGCCCGGCTACGGCTACGCGCGCGTGTCGCAGGAGGAACGCGCCAAGTGGCGGCCGCTCATCGACTCGTATCTCGAAACGAGCACGCAGTTGCGCGGCATCGTCCAACTGCTCGACGTCCGGCGC
Organism: Gemmatimonadaceae bacterium; assembly: GCA_035935375.1. GTDB lineage: Bacteria > Gemmatimonadota > Gemmatimonadetes > Gemmatimonadales > Gemmatimonadaceae > JADGGM01. The sequence continues at coordinate 2,708 of DASYXE010000433.1, forward strand.
GATCCGTCGCCCGAGGACCGGCAGATGCTCGAGTTCCTCGCGGAGCTCGGCGCGCCCACCATCGTCACCCTGACCAAGGTGGACAAGTTGTCGGGCACTCGGGCCGCGGCGCGCGTCGCTGACATCACGATGTCACTCGGGCTGGAACCCGAGCAGGTGATTCCGTTCAGCGCCGTAACGAGACTCGGACGCGACGAGTTGGCGAGCGCCATCGAAGAGCTCGTGGCCGCGCCATCGTGGCGGCAAGGGTGATCGGGTTCCGGCCTAGCCGGGCATGATGGGCCGGCTGCTACGCTCATGAGGAAAACGGATAAGAGCGAACACGACAGATGAGACGGATACAGCAAACGAGCCGAGGCCGAGGCCGATTTCCGCATTGGCGCCATCCACGTCGCGAGGTTGTATCCGTTTGATCCGTCGTTTTCGCCTTTATCCGTTTTCTTCATTAGCGTAGTAGGCAGCCCCGGTCATTTTCTGACTCGGCCCTCAATGCCGAGTCTGTTCCTCAAACGGCACTTTTGTGTTACGGTACCAGCATGGCCCTTCTGCCGCTCAAGAAACTCGCTCCGGCTCCCGGCGCCAAGGTCGTGGACGCGTGGCTCGAGCGGTTGGCAGACCTGCTCGCGCACGCGGATACCGACCACAGCGCGATGTGTCGCGCGGCGCTGTGCGAGATCGCGTACCCCGAGTACGCGCGCCAGTGGGAGACAGCGGTCAACGACGAGTCGCTGCCGTTGGGCACGCGCGCCGCGCTCCTCGCGCTCGATCCGCGCAACGTCACGCTCGAGCCCGAGTACTACGCCGATTGCGACCAGGCGCGATTTCAGCGCGTGAAACCGCTCCTCTGGTTGTGGTACAGCTTCGACCGGACGCCGCTCGGGGGGCAGAACGTCGACATCGGCGTCAGACTGCGCCGGATGCTCGCGCCGCGCATCTTCAAACGGTGCGGTGAGAACTTCAAGGCGTTCCAGCACGTCGAGTTCTCGTTCGGCTACAACATGGATGTGGGCGACGACGTCGTCATTCACCGCCACGTGCTGCTCGACGACCGCGGCGGGATTGTGTTAGGCAACCGGGTCTCGATCTCCGACTACGCCAACATCTATAGCCATACGCACAGCATCGTCGACCAGCGCGACGTGACCAACGCGGTGACGCGCATCGACGAGGGCGTGCGGATCACGTACCACGCGACGCTGCTGGCCGGCGTGCACGTGGGGTGCGACGCGATGGTGGGCGCGATGGCGGTGGCCACCAAGGATGTGCGGCCGCACCACGTGAACGTCGGGATTCCGGCCAAGAGCGTGCGCGTCAAGCCGAACGCGCCGACGGAGCTCAACGAGTGTTTGCCGACGGCGCGGCAACGGTCCACCGGAGGAGGCGGACGCGCGTGACGCATCGAACGAGAGGCCCGGGGATCGCCCGCGCGGCGATCGGCGGCCTAACGCTGTTGGGCACGCTGGCGGCCTGCGCGACGTACTGGCCGACGTTGAGCGGCACCAGCACGCATACCCGCGGCGACGCGTTCCAGTGCTCGATGGATCAGCTCAAGGAGCTGGGCTATACGCCGCGCACGTGGAACGAGCGCGACGGATCGATCGATGCCCAACGCATCAATCGCGATGCGTCGGCCGACCTCACCCAGGAACAGCAGCAAGTGGACAAGCTGCTCGTGCAGACCAAAGCGAACGGCCAGAGCGGCTCGACCATCGACGTGCGCACCGAAACGGTGCTGCGTCGATTCACGCGTACGGGCTGGATCGAAGACGGGCGGCCGGCTTCGGCCGCCGTGCAGCAATCCGGAAAGGCCCTGCTCGATCGGTGTTCCGGTACCGCGTCGACGGGTTGACGCGCCGATCAGACCGGGACGCTGCTCGTGATGAGCCCGGCGCGTCCCGGCAATTCTCCGCGGACCAAGCGCCGCACGGGGACGCGGTCCGGCGTCGCGAGCCATTCGTTCGCGATCTCCTCGAGGGTCACGAACGCGACGCCGTCTTCGATCCACGCATCGAGCTGGCGCTCGAACAACGCGAGCAGCGCGGTTCCCTCCACTTCCGTGTGGATCGAGTGAATCTCGGTGCCGATGATCGCGCGCCGGTAATAGGCGATGAGCGACACCTCGTCGGCCAGATCCGGCGAGTGGTAGGTCTCGTCCCACGTGGGGAGCGTCGTCGGCAGCTGGATGGTGCGAAACCGTGTGCCGCCGGCCTCGGGATAGAAGGGCGAGCCGCCGCGCGTGTCCGACGCGTACAGCAATTCGAACCGCTCCTGCACGGCGAGCGAGCCTGCCGTCGCGTGCCACCCGGGCGCGGCAGACGCACGGGCGCGGTGGCCGAAGATCCGCGCGAACGCGTCGTGCGCCCGGCCGTACTCGGCGGCGATCTGCGCTTCCGTTAGGCGGTCGAGCGTGTCGTGCCAGCGGACGTGGTCCCAGGCGTGCACCCCCACTTCGTGGCCGGCCTTGCCTACCGCGGCGATCGAGGCCGCGAGCCGGCTGCCGATCATCGGCGCGGGCAGCAGCGTGCCGTAGAGCGCCGTGCGCGGCCCATAGAGCGACAGGGCGCGCGACCGCAGCATCTTCCGGAGGAACCCCTTGCGGGTGAACACGCGCACGATGGCGCGCCCCGAGCGGTCCGGGCCGAGCGTGAAGAAAAACGTCGCGCGGATGCCGCGGGCATCCAGCGCGCGCAGCAGGTTGGGCAAGCCGGCCCGCGTGCCGAGGTACGTGTCACAGTCCACCTTGAGCGCGACGCGCCGGACAGCGGGCGCGGCAGGCGCCGGACCCGTCACGGCGCCAGCGGCCGCTTGCGCGACGACAGGTAGAAATCCAGCGTTAGGCGGATCGCCTCATCGAATCCGATGCGCGGCGACCATCCCAGCTTGTCGGCGGCGTGGCGGATGGACGGGACGCGCGTCGGGATGTCCTGGTAGCCGTCGCCGTAGTACGACTCCGACTTGACGTCCACGATCGGCGTCTGATGTGCGACGCCCTCGTAGCCCGGGTACCGCGACACCGCCGCGAGCAGCCGCTCGGCCAGCTCGCGGATGGACACGTCGTTGGCCGGATTGCCGATGTTGAAGATCCCGCCGTTCGCGACGCCGTTCTCGTTCACCAGAATGCGCATCAAACAATCGATGCCATCGCGAATGTGCGTGAACGACCGCCGCTGCCGTCCGCCGTCCACGAGCTTGATCGGCTCGGCGTAGAGAATGTTGTGCAGGAACTGCGTGAGGACGCGCGACGACCCTTCCTTGGGCGAGTCCACGTTGTCGAGGTGCGGTCCGATCCAGTTGAACGGGCGGAACAACGTGAACTCGAGCCCCTGCTGTTGGCCGTACGCGAAGATCACGCGGTCGAGCAGCTGCTTGCTCGTGGAATAGATCCACCGCTGCTTGTGGATCGGCCCGTACACGAGCGTCGACCGGTATTCGTCGAACTCCGCGTCGGGACACATCCCGTACACCTCCGACGTCGACGGGAACACGACGCGCTTCTTGTAGCGCACGCACTGCTTGACGATGCGCAGGTTCTCCTCGAAATCGAGCTGGAACACCGCCAGCGGATCGCGCACGTACGTCGCCGGCGTGGCGATCGCGACGAGCGGGAGCACGACGTCGCACTTCTTGATGTGGTACTCGATCCACTCCTTGTTGATCGCGATGTCGCCCTCGAGAAACCGGAATCGCCGGTTGTCGAGAAACGGCTCGATCTTTTCGGCGGACATGTCGAGCCCGAACACTTCCCAGTCCGTGGTGGTGAGGATGCGTTCGGTGAGCGCGTTGCCAATGAATCCGTTGACGCCGAGGATGAGAACTTTCATGGAGCGGGAGGAGTGGTGGACGGGTTGGGCGCGAGGTGGCGCGCGAGGTCCGCGCCGTCGCGCTCGACGTCGCCGCCGATCTGGCCGCGGACGATCTCGAGCCAGTGCGTGTCGGCGCCGCCGCATGCGACGTAGAGGCAGTCGTCGATCATGCGCATCTCGCCCGGTTGGGCTCCGTTAGCACTCCAACCTCCATTGCGGGTGCGCCAGACGTACAGCGTGCGGCCGCCGAGCGGCGTGAAGGCGCCCGGATACGGGTGCGATACGGCGCGCACCAGGTTGTGGATCTCGGCGGCCGGCCGGCTCCAGTCGAAGGCGCCATCTTCGGGGCGGCGTTTGCCGAACGTCGTGGCGCGCGAGGCGTCCTGCGGCCGCCGGGGCGCGCGTCCCGAGGCGAGCGCGTCGAGCTGCCGCTCGAGGACGCGCACGGCGGCGTCGCAGACGCGCGTCTGGACCTCGCACGCGGTGTCGTCGGGGCCAATGGGCACGGTCTCCTGGTCGACGATGTCGCCGGCGTCGGCGCGCGCCGTCATCACGTGGAGGGTCGCGCCGGTTTCGGTTTCGCCGTGGAGCACGGCCCAGTTGACGGGCGCGCGGCCGCGATAGCGCGGCAGGAGCGAGCCGTGCACGTTGAAGCTGCCTAACGGAGCGATCGCCAGCGCCGAGAGCGGCAGGAGCGAGCGATAGTAGCACGAGAGCACGAGGTCGGGGCCGGCCGACCGGAGCGCGGCCAGCTGGGCCGGTTCCGTCAGGCGCGCATCGAGGCGCACCGGGATGCCGTTGCGGACCGCGAGCTCGGCCACCGAGGGGAACCAGGTCGCCTCGCCTGGCGCGTCGACGTGCGTGTACACCACGGCCACGTGTGCGGCCCGCTCGAGCAGCATCGACAGACAGGCGTGTCCGACGTCGGC
>DASYXE010000434.1:0-10170 GCA_035935375.1 Gemmatimonadaceae bacterium
GTGTACATCGCGCAGCCGCCCCTCTACCGCGTGGCCAAGGGCAAGGAAGAGTACTACGCGTACACCGAAAGCGAGCGCGACTCCTACGTGCAGCGATTCGGCAACGGCGATGGCGCCAAGGCCAACGTCGTCATCCAGCGATACAAGGGGTTAGGCGAGATGAACAAGGAGCAGCTCTGGGACACCACGATGAACCCCGAGCGCCGCACGCTCCTCAAGGTCGACATGGAAGATGCGGTCGCGGCGGACGAGATCTTCCAGACGCTCATGGGCGACGACGTCGAGCCGCGCCGCGTGTTCATCGAGGCGAACGCGAAGTTCGTGAGCAATCTGGACATCTAGGGAAGCGCGCGCTGGCGCGCGCTGAGGGAAGCGCTGCGCTTTGGGAATCGGCCGCTGGCGCGGCTTGCGGGAAGAGGGAACGCACGACGCTCCCACGATCGTAGCTGGGATTGTTCGGAATCGGACGGCACGTCCCACGCGCGGACAGTGGATGCCACGCAGCGTCGGTGCGTTAGCAATGCAAGCGCCACGACATCAACGGGTTCGGCATCGGCAAAGAACGGCACGATAGTTTCACTCTGCCGCGCGCGATGAGCCCGATCATCGCCCACTTCCCTCAAGTCGCGCAGCGACCGCTTCCCCCAGCGAAGCGCTTCCCTCAGCGCGCGCGAGCGCGCGATTCCCTCGCCCTATGTCGCTAACCCAAGACGCCCGATTCGGCCTGCGCAAACTCCTGCGCATGCCCGGCTACACGACCATTGCGGTTGCCACCATCGGCATCGCGATCGGCGCGACCACCGCGATCTTCAGCATCGTCGACAACGTGCTGCTCAGGCCGCTGCCCTATCCCGATCCGTCGCGCCTGATGTTCGTCGAGTCGACGTCGCCGGATGGGAAGCCGATGGATATGTCGCCGGTCGACCTCGATGACTACCGCGCGCAGAGCCGCAGCTTCACCGCGTTGAGCCCGGTGCAGGGCGCGGGCAGCGTCACGCTCGGCCGGCCCGGACTGCCGGCGGTGCGGCTCAACCGCGCGCGTGTGGGCGCCAACTTCTTCTCTCTGTTAGGCATTCCGTTCGAGCGCGGCCGCGGCTTCGTGACCGGCGAGGACTCGGCCAAGTCGGCGAAGGTGGTCGTGCTGTCGGATCTTGCGTGGCGGCGGTGGTTCGGGTCCAATCCATCCATCGTCGGTTCGTCGGTCCGCCTCAACGACGACCTGTATCGCGTGGTCGGCGTCGCGCCGCCGCGGTTCGCGTATCCGCAGAGCCCCGACGTGTGGGTTCCGGCGGTGTGGCGCGACTACGAGCGAGGCGACGGCGCGCACGGCTTGCACGAGCTGTCGGCGATCGGGCGGCTGCGGCCTGGCGCGACGGCAGCCAGCGCCCAACGGGACCTCCAGGCCGTGGCGGCGCGCATCGCCCATGACTTCCCGAATGCGGACGCCAAAATCGGCGCGTACGTGTCGCCGTTGCGCGACCAGCTGGTGGGCGACGTGCGGCCGGCCCTCTGGTCTCTGTTAGGCGCGGTCGCGCTGGTGCTGCTCATCGCCTGCGCCAACGTGGCCAACCTGTCGCTCGTGCGCGGCGCGGGGCGCTCCACCGAGATCGCGGTGCGCACCGCGCTCGGCGCGTCGCGCTGGCGGTTGATCCGGCAATTGGTCACCGAGAGCCTCCTCATCGCCATAGCCGGCGCCGTGGTCGGAACGCTGCTCGCGGCGTGGGCCGTCGCCCTCGTGGTGTCGTTCGGGCCGCACGGCCTCCCGCGCCTCACGGAGATAACCGTGAGTGCGCGGATGCTCGCGTTTGCCACGCTGCTCGCCGTCGCGACGGGGACGCTGTTCGGTCTGCTCCCGGCACTGCACGCCACGCGCGGTGACGTCACGCCCGCGCTGCGCGATGGCCAACGCGGGTCCAGCCACGGCGGGACGTCGCGCACCCGGTCGGTCCTCATCGTGACCGAGATGGCGCTGGCGATGGTGCTGCTGGTCGGCGCCGGTCTGCTGATTCGCAGCTTCGTCCGGCTCACGCACGTCGATCCCGGGTTCCGGCCCGATCACCTCTACGTGTTCGACGTCGCGCTCACCAACAAGAAATACAACGACGAAGCGCCGTCCTACCAGTATGCGGACGCGGTGATGCAGCGCCTGGCCGCGATCCCGGGCACGGAGCAGGTCGCGGTGGCGGCGGGTCGTCCGTTAGACCCGGACCCGACTTACAGCGTGTCGACATCCTTTACCGTCGACGGCGAGCCCAAACCCGAGCCGGGACGCGAGCCCGAGTCGGCGATCCTGCCGGTATCGCCCAGCTATTTCCGCACGATCGGACTCACGCTCGAGCACGGCCGCGTGTTCACCGAAGCCGAGAATCGCCTGGATGCGGCGCCGGTGGTCGTGGTGAACGAGGCGCTCGTGAAGCGGTACTTCCCGCATCGGAACCCGATCGGCGCGCACATCACCTTCGGGATCTCGCACACCCCGAGTGCGACGGACACGACCAGCGTGACGGTGCGCGGCGAGATCGTCGGCGTCGTCGCCGATACGAAGCAGGAGTCGCTGTCGGAGAAGGCGTACCCGGCGACCTACGTGCCGTACAACACGTTTCCGTTAGGCGTCGCGTTCCTGGTGCGCAGCCATGGGCAGCCGGCGGCGGTCGAGGCGGCGATCGCCGCGCAGGTCCGCGCGCAGGATCCGACCGTCGCGGTCTACGAGCTCGGCAGCATGAGCGACGCCATGGCCGCGTCGGCGTCGCAGCCGCTCTTCTACACCATCCTGCTCGGCGCCTTCGCGCTCATGGCGTTGCTCCTGGCGACGCTCGGCATCTACGGCGTGATCGCGTTCCTGGTCACCGAGCGGACGCGCGAGCTGGGCATCCGCATTGCGTTAGGCGCGACCGCGCCGACCGTGGTGCGCCTCGTGGTCTCGCGCGGCCTGCTGCTCGCGCTCGCCGGCATCGTGCTGGGCGGGCTCGGCGCCATGGCGGCCACACGCGGCATCCAATCGCTGCTCTTCGGCGTGACGGCGCTCGACGTGCCGACCTTCGCCGCGGTGGCCCTGGTGCTCGGCGCGGTGGCCGGCGCGGCATCGTGGATCCCGGCCCGGCGCGCGTCGCGCATCGATCCCGTGATTGCGATGCGGACCGAGTGACGAGGGGAGCGCGCGCCCGGCGCGTGCTCCCTTACTCGATCCGCGTCACGCCGTCCATTGTGACGCGGTGCGATAGCAACGGCAGCGGATGGTCTGCTTCGTCGGCGATGACGATGGCCGAGCGCAGCGCGGCGCGGCCGGTCGCGATGCCGGGCTCGTCGCGCGCGAAGATCGTGGCCACCGGCTCGCCGCGCTCCACCCAATCGCCGGGTTTGGCGGTGATCACGAAGCCCACCCCGTGGTCCACGCGGTCGTCGGGGCGCGACCGGCCTCCGCCCAACGCAACCAGCGCGCGGCCGATGGTGCGCGGCTCGACGCGGGCCACGAAGCCGCGGCGCGGCGCCTCGAACAGCTCGCACGCGCCCGCCTGCGGCAGCACGGCCGGGTCGTCCACCACGCCGGGATTGCCGCCCTGGGCCTCGATGATCTCCTGGAGCTTCCGCGCCGCCTGGCCCGAGGAGATCGCGACCTCCATGCGCCGCCGCGCATCGTCGGCATCGGCGGCCACGCCGCCTAACTGGAGCATCTCCGCGCCCAACGCGTAGGTCACCGTCATCAGGTCCGGCGGCCCTTCGCCCGACAGCGCGTGGATCGCCTCCTCCACTTCCAGCGCGGTCCCGATCGCTCGGCCTAACGGACGGTCCATGGCCGAGAGGAGCGCCACGACGTCGCAGCCGCCCGCGTCGCCCAACGCAACCATGGTCCCCGCGAGCTCGAGCGCCTGGTCCAGATCGCGCACGAGCGAGCCCGATCCGCGCTTGACGTCCAGCACGAGACCCGTGAGATCTTCCGCCAGCTTCTTGCTCATGATGCTCGACGCGACGAGCGGCACCGACTCGGCCGTCGCCGTCGCGTTGCGCAGCGCATACATGCCGCGGTCCGCCGGCACCACCTCCGCCGATTGGCCCATCACGACGCACCCGATCCGCTCCAGCTGCGCGCGCGCGTCGGCGAGCGCGAGATCCGTCCGCATCCCCGGGATCGATTCCAGCTTATCGAGGGTTCCTCCAGTATGCCCGAGCCCGCGACCCGTCATCATCGGCACGACCACGCCCAACGACGACACGAGCGGCGCGAGAATGAGCGACGTTTTGTCGCCCACTCCGCCCGTCGAGTGCTTGTCCACGCGGGCGCCGGCGAGATGCGCCAACGAGAGTTGGGCACCGCTTCGCCGCATGGCATCGGTCAGCGCAGCCGTCTCCGTGCGGTCGAGCCCGTGCACGTACATGACCATGAGCATCGCGGCCATCTGATAGTCGGCTACGTCGCCGGCGACGTACGACCGGATCAACGCGCTCCATTCGGCCGCCTCGAGACGGCCGCCGTCACGCTTCCGCTCGATGAGCCGTGTGACGAGCATTGACCCTGGTTCGGGGTATTTCTACGTTGTCGCCGGCGCGAGCGCCGCGCACGACCTGACACCGCAAATTCACCGTTCAATGTCGGAGCTTTCATGCACATCCGCTACCTCGTGACGTGGGCGGCGCTCACCCTCTGTGCCGGATCCATCGGCGCGCAGTCCGCGGCGCAACACATCGCCGAAGGCGACAGCGCGTATGCCGCGCTCGACCCATCGGCCGCGCTCGAGCACTACGAGGCAGCGCTGTCCACCGACTCGACAAATTACGAGGCACTCTGGAAAGCGTCGCGCGCATCGGTTGACCTCGGTGAATTCGAGCAGGACAAGGACAAACGCAAGCAGTACTTCACCGAAGGCGAGAGATTCGCACGACGCGCGGTGGCTGCCGACTCGACCAACGCCGAAGGGCACTTCTCGCTTGCACGCGCGCTCGGACGTGTGGCGCTCACGTTGGGCGCGCACGACCGGGTCAAGTACGGAAAGGAAGTGCGCAACCAGGCGATCGAGGCGCTCAAGTACGATTCACTCCACGCCGGCGCGCTGCACGTCCTGGGCAGGTGGAACGCCGAGATCATGCGCTTGAGTGGATTCTCGCGCTTCTTCGCGAAGACGTTTTTGGGCGGCGGCGTGTTCGATCAGGCGAGCTGGGACTCTGCCGTCTACTACATGGAGAAGTCGGTGGCGGTTGATCCCAAGCGCATCGTCCACCGCTTGGATCTCGCCGAGATCTACCGCGACCGCGACAAACCCGGCGATCGCGACAAAGCGCGCGAGCAATTCCAAGCGGTAATCGACGGACCGATCACCGAGTACAACGACAAGTTCTACAAGAAGCAAGCGACAGAGGAGCTGGCCAAGCTCCACTGAGCGGTGCCTGAACGAACCACTGCGTGGCGCCGCACCCTTGCGGCGCCACGCAGTTCACGAGAGGTTCAGGCTCTGCCGTAGTTTCTTTTCGCCCTTCCGCGCGCTTCTTCGGATGTCGTCCCGTATGTCCTCGACTCGATCGGACATGTGCTCGCCAAGGCGACGCGCGCGGCGACGGATCAGTCGCCGTGTCTCATCGCCCGCCTGGGGCGCCATCAACAGTGCCAACCCTGCCCCCACGGCCAGTCCAAGCATGAGGCCGCCGGCAAACATCGCGACGCCCGAGCCCTCAGGGTCCGTCTCGTTTACCTGCTCGTCGTCAACATCTGCATCATCCGAGGTTGCTTGAGACACGTTCGCCTCCGCTGCGTTGGGGTCGTCGTTATGCGCGAACGATGGAAATCTGTTGGGCGAGATATCGTTAACTCCTCTTACTCTAGAAGGAAGGCAAGCAAGCATGGCAAGAAGCTTGCTTAACGCAGCGGTATCTGTCGAGGTCTCCTCAAGGACGCGAATGACCAGCATCAAACTCAAGACCGTGCTGCTCGTGGAAGACAACGAGGACAACAGAATCGTGTACTCCACGATTCTGCAGCACTTCGGCTATCGTGTGATGGAGGCCTTGAACGGCGAAGAAGGGATTGCAAAGGCACGCACGGAGCAGCCCGATCTGATCCTCATGGACATCTCGATCCCGGTGATCGACGGGTGGGAAGCGACGCAGGTGCTCAAACGCGATCCGAAAACGCGGCGCATCCCGATCATCGCGCTCACGGCGCACGCGTTGGCATCGGATCGCGAGAAGGCGATGGAAGTTGGATGCGACAGTTATCTCGCCAAGCCGTGCGAGCCCAAGACGGTGGTGAGCGAGGTGGAGCGGTTCATTGGTCGAGGCGATGGACGGTGAGGTTCGGCGCGCACCGCGGGTCCTGATCGTCGATGACAGCGAGGACAGCCGCGAAGTACTTCGGGTGCGATTCGATGCAACCGGATACGAGACGGCGTGTGCCTGCGATGGCGTCGAGGCGCTGAAGGTCGTCGCTGATTCGCCACCGGACGTCATCGTGCTCGACGTGATGATGCCCCGGATCGACGGCAACGAAGTGGCGCGTCGGATCAAGGCCGATCCGTCGCTGCCGTTCATTCCCATCATTATGCAAACGGCGCTCGACGAGGTCGAGCAGAAAGTGCGCGGCCTGAGCGCCGGCGCCGACGACTACGTCACCAAGCCCGTCGAATTCGCGGAGCTCGAGGCGCGCGTGCGCTCGATGCTGCGCATCAAGGCGCTGCAGGACGCGCTGCACCGGCGCGAGTCCGAGCTCGAGCGAGCCAACGCGCAACTGCTCGAGCTCGCGGTATCGGATCCCCTCACGGGGCTCGACAATCGCCGCCGATTGGACGAGCGCTTCCACGAGATGTTCGAGCACGCAATCCGCCTCAAGGAGTCGCTGGCGGTCGCCATGTTCGACCTCGATCACTTCAAGCTGGTGAACGACGATTTTGGCCACCGCGCGGGCGACGAAATGCTGCGACAGATCGGCGTGGTATTGCGGACGTCCATGCGTGAAATCGACCACGTCGGGCGCTATGGCGGCGAGGAGTTTCTGGTCCTCCTCCCGGGCACATCGATCGACTCGGCGGTGACCTTCGCCGAGCGGGCGCGTCTGAGGGTAGCGGCGCACCGGTTTTCGTTCGAGGGACGCCCGTTCCAGGCAACGATTAGCTGCGGTGTCGCGGCCTGGCCGGACGCCAGACTGATGAATCGCGACGGGTTGCTGCAAGCCGCCGACGACGCACTCTATGTGGCCAAGCGAACGGGACGCGACCGCGTCGTCCGTTACGCAAGCGCCGAGTTCACCGCGAACGTCAGGAAATCCCATGACCAGCACGGTAGTGGAGCGCCCGCGGGAGGAGCCGCCATCGGGCACCGGTGACACGATCGCCACCCTGCGCACGCGGGTCGCCGAGCTCGAGCGCGAACGCGACCACCTGGTGGCTGTCGTCGACATCCTCACCGAGATTTCGTCGTCGCTTCACTTCGTCGACATCCTGCAGACCATCGCCAAGAAGTTAGGCGATACGTTCGGCCTCGATCGCTGCTCGATCTATCTGTTGGGCGAACAGCGCGACGTACGCCTCATGGCGACGTACGAGGCGCCGGCCATGAACAATCTCATCGTCGACCTCGATCGCTACCCCGAGCTCAAGCGCGCCTTCGACAGCGGCGAAACGGTGTTCATTCCCGATGCGGCCGCGGACCCGATGCTGCAGCAAATGCAGCCCGTGCTCGCCCAGCGCAACGTTCGGTCGATCGTGGTCGTGCCGATCCGGTGGCGAGGCACAGTCATTGGGGCGATTTTCCTGCGTACCGAGCGCGACGGCGCGCCGTTCTCGGACCGCGACGTTCGGTTCTGCCAGGTGGTGGCCGCGCTGACCGCGAACGCGCTCCGCAATGCGCACCGCTACGAAGCCCTGCAACGCGGACAGAAAGAAGCCCAACGCAACAGCCGGCACGGCGAGCTGCAGCGCATCGCGCTGATCGCGTTCGTGCGCCGTCTGCTCGACCGCTACACGAACACCGAAGACCACATGTGGGCGGAAACGCTGCTGGCGACGTCCGCCGATGAAGAGCTCGAACGGTTGGTGTCGGTGACGCTCGAGGTGGTGGGAGAAGAGGCAAAGAGCTGATACGTATTGGGGAAGCGCGCGCTCGCGCGCGCTGCGGGAAGCGCTTCGCTGGGGGAAGGGGGAAGCGGCCCGTGGCCTGAGGGAGTCGAACAAACAACCATAGCAACCGCCCCCTTCCCGCAGGGCGCGAAGCGGCCGCTTCCCCCAGCGTTAGCGCTTCCCGCAGCGCGCGCCAGCGCGCGCTTCCCTCCAGCATATATTTTCTGCGTGCCCAGCCCCGCAGAGCGCGCCAGCGAACTCCGCCGCCTCCTCGAGCGCGCGAACTACTGCTACTACGTCCTCGACGCACCCGAAGTCTCTGACCGCGACTACGATCAGTGGATGCGGGAATTGCGCGAGCTCGAAGAGCAGCACGCCGAGCTCCGCACATCGGACTCGCCGACGCAACGCGTCGGCGCACCGGTGCAGAGCGCGCTCGCCAAAGTCATCCACATGGTGCCGATGCTGTCGCTCGGCAACGCGTTCGACGACGACGAGTTGCGTGAATGGGAAGCCCGCGCCGTGCGCATCGCCGGCACCGACGTCCGCACCGCCGGCTACACCGCAGAGCTCAAGATCGACGGCAACGCCGTCAACCTCACGTATGAACGCGGGCTGTTGGTGCGCGGCGCCACGCGTGGCGACGGGACGGAAGGCGAGGACGTCACCCTCAACCTGCGCACCATCCACGACATTCCACTGCGCCTGAATACGCCTAACCCGCCCGAGCTCGTCGAAGTGCGCGGCGAGTGCTACATGACATTCGACGCGTTCGAGAAGCTCAACGACCGCCGGCGCCAGGAGGGCGAAAAAGTCTTGATGAATCCGCGCAACTCGGCGGCGGGCTCGCTCAGGCAGTTGGACCCATCGAACACCGCGAAGCGGCGGCTGCGGTTCTTTGGCTATGCCGTCGCCCCGGGCCCCGGCGTCCGCTTGCCGTTCACGACGCAATGGGGACTGCTCGACACGCTCGAGAGCTGGGGCTTCCCCGTGGAACCGCACCGCCGCCGGTGCACGACGCTCGACGAGGTCGTGAAGTTTGTGCAGGACGTGGAAGGTACGCTGCGCGCCAAGCTCGCCTTCGGCATCGACGGCGTCGTCGTGAAGGTCGATGCGCTGAACGTTCAGGATGAGTTAGGCGACGTGGGACGCGAGCCGCGGTGGGCGATCGCGCGAAAGTTCGCGCCGGACATCGAAATCACCCGGCTCCTCGACATCCAAGTGAACGTCGGTCGCACCGGTGCACTCAATCCCTACGCCGTGCTCGAGCCGGTCGAGATCAGCGGCGTGATCGTGAAGCTCGCCACGCTGCACAACGAAGCGCTGGTACGTCAGAAGGATCTGCGCGCCGGCGATTGGGTGCAGGTGAAGCGCGCGGGCGAAGTGATTCCGCAGGTGATCGGGCCGATTCCGGAGCGCCGCGACGGAACCGAGCGCGTGTGGTCGATGCCCGAACGCTGCCCCGTGTGCGACACGCCGGTCGAGCGCGATGCGGATCAAGCGGCCGTGTTCTGTCCTAACGTTGCGTGTCCGGGCCGACAGTTGGAAGGGCTCGTGCACTTTGCGTCGGGCGGCGCCATGGACATCCGCGGACTCTCGTACGCGCGAATCCGCCAGCTCATCGACGCCGGTCTCGTGCACGATTTCGCGGACATCTTCGCGATCACCGTCGAGCAATTGGTGACGCTCGAGCGCTTCGCCCAGAAGAGCGCGGAAAATCTCGTGGCGTCGATCAACAACGCCAAGCAGCAGCCGCTCTCGCGGTTGCTCAACGGACTCGGAATCCTGCACGTGGGCGAGATGGCGGCCCAAGTGCTGGCGCGGCATTTCCGCACGCTCGATGCGCTCGCGCAGTCCACCGAAGAACAGATCACGTCTGTGCGCGGCATGGGTGAGATCATCGGACGGTCGGTCGCAACGTACTTCGCGAACGACACGACCAAGCACCTCATCGACAAGCTACGCGCGCAGGGCGTGAACTTCGTCGAGCCGGCTGGGAAGCACGGTGTGGCCGGCAACGGCGCCGGTAGCCTCGCGGGCAAGACAGTCGTCATCACCGGAACGCTGCCCACGCTCTCGCGGAAAGCGGCGACGGAGTTGGTGGAGAACGCCGGGGGACACGTGACGTCGT
>DASYXE010000435.1:0-3830 GCA_035935375.1 Gemmatimonadaceae bacterium
TCATTCAGCCGAGCCGAGCGTTATGGGTATGCCAGCCGCGGCCAATCGGTGGACTGCAGACGAGGTGCGAGCCTTACCCGACGACGGCAATCGCTACGAGCTCATCTCCGGCGAGCTCGTCGTGACGCCGGCGCCGCGCGGAATACATCAGGTCGCGGTCTTCAAGCTCGCGAAGCACATCGGCGCGTACCTGGAGCGTTCGGGCCTCGGACAGGTCCTCTTCTCCCCTGCAGATCTGTTGTTAGGCGAAAACGAAGTGTTGCAGCCGGACGTGTTCGCGTACCGCACGACAACTGGCCGCGAGCTCGTGGACTGGGCCGATGTCACGTCGCTGACGTTGGTTGTCGAAGTGCTCTCACCGTCGTCCGCGCGATACGATCGCAACCTCAAACGCCGCCGATATCAGCGTGCTCGCATTCCCGAGTATTGGATCGTCGATCTGGATTCTCGGCTCGTCGAACGCTGGCGACCCGACGACGAGCGCCCGGAAATCTTGGAGGAACGACTGACCTGGGGACCGGCACCGGGTGTCGAGGCGCTGGACCTCGACCTCAGGGCGCTGTTTGCGGAGCTGTGGGGCGACGACCGGTCAATCCACTGACCGCGAACAACACGACCACGTTGACCACCATCGCGACGATCCCGACGTTGAGGTCGGTGATCACGGGCGGCCATGACGGAAACAGCGATCCCATCGTCGCGCCGGTGAGTGTGAGCGCGACCACTGTGGCCTCACCGGCCAGGACGCCGGCGATCGCGCCCTGACGCGTCACGATCGGCCGGTGAGGCAAGCTCAAGATCAACGCCGGGAACAGCTGCGTCACCACGTTGTACGCGGCGAGCAGCAGCAGCACGAGCGTCGACCCGCCGCGCAGCGTGAGCAGCACCGAGAGGAGCGCCACGATCGGTACCAGCGCTCGCGCCAGCCACGTCACCTGCGCCTCGGGGACGTGGCGCCGCACGAGTTTCGCATACACGTTCTTCGAGAGAATCGTGCACGCCGACATGAGCAGCATCGATCCCGGCACGAGCGCCGTGAGCAGGCCCGCGGCGCCGACCACTCCCAAGATCCACGGACCGAAGGCGTGGTCGGTGACGCGCAGGAGCGACAAGTCCACTGCGGTACCCGTGAGGCCGGGCACCTCGAGCAACGCGGCGAAGCCGGTGAAGAATACGAACAGGAGCACGAGCTGGTAGAGCGGCATCACGACGGCGTTGCGGCGAAACACGTTCGCGTCGCGCGCCGTGTAACACGACGCGAACGTGTGCGGCCACATGTAGAATCCTAACGCGGTGAGCACCACCGTCGAGATGAACCACGCGGGACTCATCCCGGTGCGCGGCAGCGTGAGGAATCCGGGATGCGCGCGGTCGATCTGGGCGAACATCGCGCCGAACCCGCCGTGCAGGCGCGCCGGAAGGTAGATGCCCAACATCAGCGCGACACCGAGAATCATGATGTCCTTGAGCACCGCGGTCCACGCCGATCCGCGGACGCCCGACGCCACGACGTAGATCACCAGCACGACGCTCCCCGTCCACACCGCCTGCGCGGCCGAGATCGCGCCGGCCGACGACTCGGACACGATGATGCCGAGTCCTTTGAGCTGGAGCACGAGGTACGGAATCATCGCCGCCACGCTCACCACCGAGACGATGATGCCTAACGCCTCGCTGCCGTACTTGTGCACGAAGAAGTCGGCCTGCGACACCAGCGCGTGCGCGTTGGCGTAGCGCCATACCACCGGCAGAAGGAAGTACGACATGGCGTAGGCCAGCGTGCCGTAGCACAAGATATAGAATGCCGGTGCGCCCTTGCCGTAGGCCCAGCCGCTGCCGCCGAGGAAGGTGAACGTCGTGTAGATCTCGCCGGCCATCAACACGAACACCAAGATCGTGCCGAAGCCCCGGCCGCCGACGGTCCACTGCTCGAGCGTCATCGCGTGGCCGCGCCGAGCGCGGATGCCTAACGCAAGCGCGACGACGAAGCAGGCCCCGATGAGCAGCAGCGCCGGATTCACCGCCGGTCGCCGCCCGCGTTGCGCTCACGCGCCCGATCGAGCGCGTAGATGAGCCACATGATCGCCGAGGTGAGCACGACCCACGCCGTCACCCAGAACAGCAGAAACGGCAAGCCGAGCACATAGGGCGACACCCGGTTGGCGAACGGCACGCCGCCCAACATGCCGATGGCCGGCACGACGGCCAGCCATCGGTACCACCTCACGCGGCGCGCGTCCCGCTCAGATACTCGAGCGCCGCGCCCACGAAAATCGCCACGCCCGATTCGAGCGCCCGCTCATCGATGTCGAACCGCTCGTGGTGGTGCGGGTGGACGATGCCCCGCGCGTCGTTGCGGGCGCCGATGAAGAAGAAGCATCCCGGCGTTCCTTGCAGGTAGGCCGAGAAGTCCTCGCCGCCCATCGTCGGCCGGGCGTCGACCAGCGCCGCCCCGCCTAACGTACGGTCGACCACGCGTCGCAGGAACGCCGTCGCCCGCGCCTCGTTCACCACCGGGCGGTACCCGCGGTCGAACCTGAGCGTGTAGCTCGCGCCGTGCGCCGTCGTCACCCCCTTCACGATCCGCTCGAAGAGCGCGGGAATCTGGTCGCGCAGCGCGGGATCGAACGTCCGAATGGTGCCCGCGAGCTCGACCGAGCCCGGCAGCACGTTGTACGTCGTGCCGCCGGCGATGCGCGTCACCGACACGACGGCCCGCTCGATGGGATCCACGTTGCGCGACACGATGTGCTGGAGGTTGGTCACCACCTGCGCCGCGACGGCGATCGCATCCACCGTCTCGTGCGGCGCGGCCGCGTGGCCGCCCTGGCCATGGATCACGAGGTCGAACACATCCGGGGACGCCATGAGCGGCCCGGACGCCACACCGACTTTGCCGAATTCCAAGGGCAGCCACAGGTGCGACCCGATCACCATGTCCACGCCATCCATCACGCCGGCGGCAACCAGCTCTTGGGCGCCGCCCGGATACAACTCCTCGGCGTGCTGAAAGAGGAACCGGACTTCGCCGTGCAGCCGCTCCCGCATTTGGCCTAACGCGGCGGCGGCGCCCAACAGCATCGCGGTGTGTCCGTCGTGTCCACAGGCGTGCATCACGCCGGGATTCCGCGAGGCGTATTCGGTCTCGTTCTTCTCCAGAATCGGCAGCGCATCCATGTCCGCGCGCACCGCCAGCACCGGCCCGTCGTGCAAGCCGCGCAGGCGCGCCACGACGCTCGTTGTAGTCGGGCGCGACAACTCGAAGGCATCCATCCCACGCAGCGTGTCGTACACGAATTGCGCGGTCTGCTCCTCGTGATACGAGAGCTCGGGGTGCATGTGCAGATGGCGCCGCCAGCCCACGACCGTATCGCGCAGCCGCGCGGCGTGCTGCGTGGGCGACAAGTTGGACGCGGGTCGCGTCGACGTCATGGATCTCTCCTGTAAGGCGGACCAGCAATCCGCGTCTTGTCCGGCTGTGTCCAGCTTTGTCCGTTCTAAGCCGAATGTGTCCGTGATGCGCGGCGGATGCCAGTCCTGGCGCCGATCAGCTCGCGGGCACTTCGATGCGCGCCGCCGGCCGATCCCAGAACCAGAGCGCGAGCATCGCGGCCACGAGTTGCGAAGCGACCACGAGCGCCACGCACCCAGTCCACCGCGCGCGGTCCCACACGAGACCGGGCACCACACCGCCCACACTTCCACCCAGGTAGTACACCGTCACGTATGCGCCCGATGCGAGCGCGCGCAGCGCGGGCGGCGATGCGACGCGCAGATAGCTCGTCGCCGCGGCCTGACAGATGAAAATGCCCGAGCACGTGATGGCGAGC
>DASYXE010000436.1:0-2987 GCA_035935375.1 Gemmatimonadaceae bacterium
GCCTCATGGCGACCGCCTGCCACCGCTGTCGGGCGGCGTCGGCGCCGGCGTCGCCGGCGCGCGATGCGTGGTGTCCGGCACCGTCCGAGCGGAGTCGGCGTGGACCGTCGGACGCGCCGCATCGCGCAACGCGTGCGGCAGCGTATCCCGCCTGACGCGGTGCACCGTGTCGCGGCGCGCGGTGGCGGAGACGAACGACCGGATCGTCGTATCGGCGCGCGACGTGTCGCCGCGGGCGAGGCGTGCCGCGCGCGCGAGCGAATCCCCCGCCGCCGCGATGGCCTTCACCGCGGCATCGGCTCCATGTCCGCTCTGCCACACGCCATCCACACCCGCCACCGTCCGCTGCGGCAGCAGGATCATCACGGTCGACATGTCCTGCGGCATCACCGCCGGTCGCAACAGATACGTGTGTGCATACTGCTCGGACGTCTTGGCCTCGCCTAACACCGTGCCCACCGGAATGCCGCGCGGAAAGGTGCTGCCCAACCCGGAGCTCACGATGAGCGTCCCGGGTTTGAGCGTACTCCGGAGCGGGACGCCGCGCATCTCGAGCAGGTAGCGCTCGGGGTCACTCCCCTCGTGCGCCGCGACGATGCCGAACGCGCTGCCATCCTCGGCCATCGCGCTCACGCGAAAATCGGGATGCGCCCACACGATCGCGATGCTCATCGTCGGGTCGACCGTCTTTACCATGCCGGCCAATCCCTCGGGCGCCACCACCGGGCTGAACACGCGCACGCCGGCGTTCGATCCCGCCGAGAGCGTCACCGTGTACTCCTCGCCGATGTCGCGACCCTGGAGCGCCTCCGCCGGAACGAATCCCCACTTGAGTCGGGCGCCCAACTCGAGCGTCTTGCGCAGCCGGTCGTTCTCGGCGTTGAGCGCGTCGAGCGTCATCGACTGCAGCTCGACACTGTCGCGCGCCGTGATGCGCGCCTCGCGCGTGAGCCACGCCTGCCGCGTCAGCTCGGCATCGTGCTGGAGAGCAACGAGCGGCGCCAGCACAGTATGCCGGAGCGCCGCCGTAAATGGATCGCGAAGATGTTCGGGGAGAAACTGTGCGACGAACGCGAGCACGACACAGACAACGAACAGGATACTGTCCCGACGACCATAGGTGCGGGAAGCGTTGGTCACGGCGCCTTCACGACTGGAGTACCGACCAGTATTTGTCCTCGTCGTC
This sequence comes from Gemmatimonadaceae bacterium, assembly GCA_035935375.1. Lineage (GTDB taxonomy): Bacteria > Gemmatimonadota > Gemmatimonadetes > Gemmatimonadales > Gemmatimonadaceae > JADGGM01. The sequence goes on from DASYXE010000436.1 coordinate 1,187, forward strand.
CAGGATCCGGCCAGTGCCGCGCACCACGCAGGTGAGCGGATCTTCGTCCACGTGGATCGGCAGGTTCGTTTCCTGACTGAGGAGCAGGTCGAGGCCGCGGATGAGTGCCCCGCCGCCTGTCATCACGATTCCCCGGTCGACAATGTCACTCGCCAACTCGGGCGGCGTGATTTCCAGAGCGCGCCGCACCGCGTCGACGATTTGCTGGATGGGCTCCTGGATCGCCTCGCGAATCTCGCTCGAGTGCACCCGCACGGTTTTCGGAATGCCCGAGACGAGGTCGCGGCCCTTCACTTCCATCTCGCGCTCTTCGCCCACCGGCGCCGCCGAGCCGATCTGGATCTTGATCTGCTCGGCCGTCGGCTCGCCGATGAGGAGGTTGTAGTTCTTGCGCATGAACTGCACGATGGCCGTGTCGAGCTCGTCGCCGCCGGTACGGATGGACGTGTCGCTCACGATGCCGGACAGCGCGATGACCGCGATCTCGGTGGTGCCGCCGCCGATGTCGATCACCATGTTGCCCGTGGGCGTCTCGACCGGCAGCCCGACGCCTATTGCCGCCGCCATGGGCTCGGCCACCATGAAGACTTCTTTCGCGCCCGCGCCTAACGCAGAGTCGCGCACGGCACGCTTCTCGACTTCGGTGATGCCGCTCGGCACGCAGACGATCACGCGCGGCTTCACCTTGAAGACGTGGTTGTCGATGATCAGCGTGAGGAAATAGCGGAGCATCTTTTCCGTCACGTCGAAGTCGGCGATCACGCCGTCCTTCATCGGCCGCACGGCCTGGACGCCATCGGGCGTCCTGCCTAACATGCGCTTGGCTTCGAGCCCGACGCCTTTGATTTTGCCGGAGGCGCGGTCGATGGCGACCACGGAGGGCTCGTTGAGCACGATCCCCTCGCCCTTCACGTAGATGAGGGTGTTCGCCGTACCGAGGTCGACGGCGATCGCGTTTGCGGGAAAGAGGGATCCCGCTTTGAAGAGGGGCCAGCGCATCAGAAAACCAGGCTAGCGTTCCTGGCGGAACGCGGTGAGCAGCAGGTGGGAGAGAGCACGGTCGCGGTTAAACTAGTCGCGCAGACGAATTGCAGCAAGGTGTTGGCTTGACAGTACCTAGCGTGTGTCGATAAGCTCGCGCACATGAGCGGCGCCCCTCCGGATCGTGCCCCATCGTCGTCGTCTGTTCCCCACCGCGCCGCCGAAGTCGCGATCGTCGACCCATCGGTCTGCGATGCTTGCGGACTCTGCTTACCGCTCTGCCCGCCCGCCGCGATCATGCTCCGCCGGGAAGGGCTCCATATTGACGATTCAATCTGCACCGGGTGTCGCAAGTGTGTCGCGCCCTGTCCGGTGGGCGCGCTCGCGATGGTGCCGCGCGATCCGAACGTGGGCGCGAGCGTCGCACGTCTGTGAGCCATGCCCGCTGCGATGTGCTGGTCGTCGGTGCCGGGCCGGCGGGACTGATCGCCGCGCGGGAGCTCGCGGCTGCCGCTCCGGAGCTCGACGTCATCGTGCTGGAGCGCGACCGCGCCGTGGGTGCGCCGGTACGCTGCGGCGAGGGCGTGGGCCACGGCGGCATCGCCGAGTTCATGGACCCGACGGACGCACCCTGGGTCTCGCGACGCATCACGCGCGTGGTGTTCGTGGCGCCGGACGGCACACATGTGCGCGTCGCCGAGGGCGACGTGGGCTACGTGCTCGATCGCTCGCGCCTCGAGCCGGCGATCGCCGAAGAAGCCGGCCGCCTTGGCGCCGAGATCGTGATCGCCACCGAGGCAACGGCCGTCACGCGCACAGA
>DASYXE010000437.1:0-14230 GCA_035935375.1 Gemmatimonadaceae bacterium
GAATGATCGTCGCCACGAACGCGACGCTTGCCAGCACGACCGCCGCCATCGTCAGCGTCGCTGGATCTCCCGCGCCGATCCCGAACAGCTGCCAGGCCACCAGCGCGCGCGCGGCCACCGCGCCCGCCGCGCCTAACGCCAGTCCGATCGCGACCAACAGCGCCGTCTGGCGGAGCACGAGCGCCATCAAGTCACGCGGCAATGCGCCGAGCGCCGCGCGCACGCCCAGCTCCTGCGTGCGCTGTGCCACCGTGTAGCTGATCACGCCGTACAACCCGATCGCCGCGAGCAGGAGCGCCGCGAGCGCGAACCCGCCCAACAGCAACATCGAGATGCGCTGCTGCTGGATGTCGGTTCGGATCACGCTCGTCATCGTCGTGGTCTCGACCAGCGGGATGGTCGGATCGACGTGCCGCAGAATCCGCTTGAACGTCCCGGCGACGGCGGCCGGTGACTCGCTCGTGCGCACGATGAAGTGCATGAAGGAATTCGGCCGCTGCTCGGCCGAGATGTAAATGGCCGGGTGCGGCGGTTGGGCAAGCGGGCCTTCTCGCAAGTCGGCGATCACGCCGACGATGGTCTCGAGTCCGTCGATGCCCCAGTCGAATCCGACGCGCTTGCCGACCGCGTTCTCGCCCGGGAAGATTTGCCGGGCGAAGGTCTGGTTCACGACTACGACCGGCGGCGCGGCCAGTCCGTCCGTCGACCGGAAGACGCGGCCGGCGGCCAGGCGCGCGCCCATCACATCGAAGTAGGTCGTGCCCACGATGCGCTTGTCTGCGTTAGGCATCGGGCCGTCCTTGTCCGTCCGCCCTTCGACGCTGATGGTGCCGTCGACGCCCGTGGTAATCGGGAGGTCGCTCGTGAGCGTGACGCGCCGAGCGCCGTAGACCGCGCCGAGCTCGCCCATCAGCCGGTCGAAGAAGTTCCGCTGGCTCACCGAGTCGGGATACGTGGTCGACGGGAGCCACGCGGACCCGGCGACGAGGTTCGCCGGGTCGAATCCGGTGGGCACGTCGAGCAGCTTCGACACGCTGCGCGTCAGGAGGCCCGCGGTGGCGAGGAGCATGAAGGACAGCGCGATCTCGCCCACCACGAGCACCCGGCGCGCGCGGTCGCGCATCGCGCTGCCGACCGCGCCGCGACCGCCGTCGCGGAGGGTGCCGGCCACGTTGCCGCGTGCGGAGCGCAGCGCCGGGATGATGCCTAACGCCAAGCCGCACGCGGCGGACACGGCGACGGCCAGCGCGACGACGCGTCCGTCGATCGACACCTCCGCCAGCCGCGGGAGCGAGTCGCCGAGCCAGCCGCGCATCGCGTGGACGAGCGCGAACGCGAGCCCCACGCCTAACGCGCCTCCGACCCCCGCCCGCACCAGGCTCTCGGCCAACACGAGCCGGAGCAGCCGCCCCCGCCCGGCGCCCAGCGCGGTCCGCACCGCGAATTCGCGGGTGCGCATCGCCGCGCGCGTGAGCATGAGGCTGGCGACGTTCGCGCACGCGATGCACAGAAGCAGCACGACGGCGGCGAGCAGCAGCTCCAGCGGCTGCCGATAGGCGCCCACCAGCACGGGCCCGAGCGGATTGATGTGGAGCCCGTTCTCGACGTGCTCGTCCTGTTGGATCGACCTCGCCACCGCCACCGCGCCCGCGCGGGCCCGAGCCAGCGTCACGCCCGGCCGGAGGCGACCCACGACGTCGAGCCAGTGCAGCCCGCGCGGCGAGGACTTTTCATCCAGCTGGAGCGGGAGCCAGAAGAGCGGCGGCTTGCCGTGCGACCACTGATACACCGACGGCTGGCGCGCGTTAGGCGTCGACGGAAAGACGCCGATGACGACGGTCGGCTGCCCGGTGAGCGTGATCGTGCGGCCGATGATGCCGCGGTCGCCGCCGAACCGGCTTCGCCACAACGCCTCGCTCAGAATGACGACGCGCGGCGCGCCCGCTGCCTCCTCGTCGGCGTGGAACGCGCGGCCCAAGATGGGCCGGATGCCGAGCATGCCGGGCAGGCTCACCGAAACGCGCGTGCCCTGCAATTGCTCGGCGCCGTCGGCTGTCTCTAGCACCTCACCCGTGTTGAAGCTCACGCCGATGTCGCTCAGCATGCCGCGCGTCCGCGCCTTCCAGTCGAGATACTCGGGGTAGTCGGCCGGCGCCTCCCGATTTTGATTCTGCACGTCGGCCAATTGCACGAGAGACGCCGGCGCGGGATACGGCAGCGGCTCGAACAAGACCCGGTCGATCACCGCGTACATGGCCATCGTCGCGCCGATGCCGAGCGCGAGCGTGAGCGTGACGACGATCGAAAACGCGGGCTCGCTCCTGAGCACGCGAAACACGAATCGGAGGTCCAGCAGCAGGTCGTCCAGCGAACCCAGGCTCCACATATCGCGGGTCTCCTCTCGGTACCGGGTGATGTTGCCCAACCTGCGCCGCGTGTCGCCGGCCAGTCGATCCCGCTCGAGCAGCGCGCGATGGAAGCGCAGCTCTTCCTCCAGCTCGCGCGCCAACCGGTCGCGGCCGAACCGGTCGCGCAGGCGGCGCAGCAGCTCGAGCGGCGTCATGCAAGTGCTCCGTTAGACCGAGCGCATGACGCGATGGATGGCCTCGAGCAGCTCAGCGAAGCCGGTCTCGCGGAAGCCGAGCTGCTTGCGCCCGCTCGCGGTGATGCGGTAGTAGCGCGCCCGCTGGTTGTTCGGCGTCTGCTTCCATTCCGCCGTGATCCAGCCTTTCTGGCGCATGCGTTGGAGCGCGGGATAGAGCGAGCCTTCGTCCACCTGCAGCACGTCGTTGGACCGCTGCTTGATGTGGAGCGCGAGCCCATAGCCGTGGAGCGGCCCGGCGGTGAGGGTCTTGAGGACGAGCATGTCGAGGGTGCCGGGGAGCAGGTCGCGTTTCGGTGCCATGGGGGATAGATAGTCTAGGGGATAGACAATCTCTCCGTCCCGAAGGTTGCACACAAGCCGTGCGGCCTTCGCCGTGCGCCTGCCCGCCCCGAGGAACGTCGCATGGGTGCGCTCACTCAACGCGAATCGGTACCCTCACGAGGAGTTGGCCCGTGCGGACCTCCCGGCGCAACGTGCCCTGCTGCCGAGGCGTGTGCTCGAAGTCGTACGTCTCACCCATGGTGACGATCTGGCTCGCCGGACGAGGCCTTACGAAAGCGCCAGCGAGATCGAACCCATCCTTCGCGAGGGGACGCCAACTCACGACCATCGTGTCCAGCGGTCTGTCTGCCTTAGGGGAGGAGCCTCAGCGATGGCACGTGCCGCGGTCGCACCACCGAGAAATGTCTCCGGTCGACGGTCAGCACGCTCACGATGTCCAGTCGCTCGGCGGCCGCGACGACGCACGCGTCGACCAAGCCGAGTGGCGTATCGATGTAGATCCCCATGAGCTCGGCTGCGCGCTCGACATCTTCGGGCGCCAGTCCCTCGAGCGCGAACTCGCCGTCGCTAATTGCGCGCACGAACGCGAGCTCAGCGTCCGCGCCGATGCGGCGGCCAAGAAGATACGCGACCTCGGGCAACACGATCACGGGAACCAGGACGGCCTCGCGCGAGCGCTCCCACCAGGCGCGAACGCGAGAATGCCAGGCATCATCGCGATCCACGAGTGCGTACAGGACGCCGGTGTCGGCGAGGACGGTCAGCGGTCGGGCTCCGACCAGAGGAGCTCGTCCACGCGCTCCGACGTGTCGCTCCGTCCGCTCGCGAAGCGACCGACCACGCTCGGCAGGCGCGACGTAGACTGCGCCGGCGTCGCGATGTAGGCCGCGAGCGCCTCCCGCACGACAGCCGCGAAGCTCTTTCCCTCGCGCCGGGCGTACTCGCGGGCGCGGCGAAGCAAGACCTTGTCGAGGAAGACACTCGTGCGCTCCATGGCATACATACTACACAAGTTATATGCCTCGCACAAGAGTCCGCTTTGGTAAGCTGAGTGAAGGGAATGGGGAAGCGCTCGCTGGCGCTCGCGCTTCCCCATTCCCTCATCTCACAGACGCGGTCGAAGTTGACGATCGTCGACCGATGGATGCGCAGGAACGAGTCGGTGGGGACAGAACGGTTGTCGTCGCGTTGGGGCGCGGTATCATTGAGCGAGCCGGACAACGGGCCGGCGCTCGTGCCGCAACGGCCTCAACGCGGAGCGACATCGGTCGATGAACGTCCAGGAAGAACGCGATCTCGGTTTCGGCAGCGTCGTCGCGCGCGAGAGCCGGAAACGGCTGCTCAATCGCGACGGGACGTTCAACGTCGAGCGTCGCGGGCTGCGGCTCTTCCAATCGCTGAGCCTGTATCACACGGCGCTGTCGATTTCGTGGCCGCGGTTCCTGGCCGCCGTGATCAGCACGTACGTGGTCATCAACGTGGTGTTCGCGTGCGTCTATCTCCTCTGCGGGCCCGGCGCGCTCAACACGCCGCCCACGGGCATGCCGGAAGGGCGCTTTCTACAGGCGTTCTTCTTTTCGGTCGAAACGTTCGGCACCATCGGCTACGGCAACATCTACCCGGTGGGCGTGCTGCCTAACTTCGTCATGGTGGTCGAAGCGCTCACCGGGCTGCTGGTCCTCGCGATGTCCACGGGGCTCATCTTCGCGCGCTTCTCGCGCCCAACGGCGCGGATCCGTTTCAGCAGGAATGCGGTCATCGCGCCGTACCGCGGCATCACGGCGCTCATGCTGCGCATCGTCAATGAGCGCAGCAACCAGATCGTGGAAGTGGATGCCCAGGTGCTGTTTTCGCGCCGCGCCGATGAGGACGGGACGCCGCGCGTGTTCGACGAGCTCGGGCTGGAGCGCCGGCACGTCGTGTTCTTCCCCCTCGCGTGGACCATCGTCCACCCGATCGACGAGACGAGCCCCCTCTTCGGCCTAACGCCGGCGGACCTGGTCGACGTGGACGCCGAGTTCCTCGTGCTGCTCAAGGGGATCGACGAGACGTTTTCGCAGACGGTGCACGCGCGGTCGTCCTATACGGCCGCCGAGCTGGCGTGGGACGCGCAATTCACGTCGATGTTCAATCCGTTGACGGCCGATGGCGTCGTCAGCATCGACCTGGAGCGTCTCGACGCCATCGAACGCCGGACCGGCGGACCGGCGCCGGTGGACGCGGCCGCGGACTAACGGAGCGTCACCCGATGGGTGGCGCGTCGGAGAGGTGTTCCTGCACGATCACCCACGTGGACCCGCGCCGCTCGAACACCGCGGTCCACGCGCCGCCGACTACGTGCGGCATGCCCCTGGGCGTGAGATGCGGAATGCGATACGTGGCGGTGAGGACAGCCGCGTTCGGACCGAGCACGTCCACCGCCATGGTGTCCCACACCCACTTGGGCTGCCGCATGTTCTGGCCCGTACTCTCCCAGAACGTGCGGATATTCTGCTCGAGCTCCGCTCGCGTGGTGGTGATCCGCCCGCCGGTGGCGGAGATCACGCGGCCCGTGTCGGGATAGAGGCTCATGACCCGGGCGACGAAGTTGGGCGCCGACAGGTCGCACGCGGCTTTCATTCGGGCGCGGATGGTGTCGGCGATGGCGGTCCGCTGCTCAACCGAGAGCGAGGCGGCTCCCTCGTGAGGCGCGCAAGCGACCTGGGCAGCCAGCGCGGCTGCGGTGATGAGGGTGACACAACGCCGAGTGGTGGTCATGGGTGTGCGGCGTGGTTATAGTGGTTGTACGAGGTGAAGGACAGCGCGCGTCTCCGCGAGTGGACGCCGCGCCGAGGTCGTTGCCGCGTACGGCGATCGCGTGTTGGCGCGCTTGGTGCATGCGGCACTCGCCACTGCACTCGGCACCGAATGAATGTGAGCGGCGTCGTCGTGCGTCGCGAGAGCGGCGGGGCGATGTTGGGCGAGCATGCGAAAGCGATGCCACGGGCAGTGCACGCGGGGTGGGCGTTTTTGGTGTCCGGACACGAAGGAGGAAGGTATGGGCGCGATGAAAACGCTGGCGCTGCTGCCGATGGCCGGATTGTTCGTGATCGCGTGTGGCCGGACGACCGCGGCGCCGTCCGCGGCGATGAACGCGCAATTGCGGAGCGATTTGGAACGGGCGGCTTCGCCCACGTCGGACCTGGCGCTCGCGCGATTTAAAGCGACGCGGACGGTGTCGAACGTGGAGCTGGGCTTGGGGAACGGCAGCCAGGGCAACGAAGCGCCGCGGAAGTCGCCGTCGCATCGGGCGCGGCACACGCTGACGCCGACGGTCGAGGCGGTGAGCGCGATCACGCCGAAGCCGGCGCCTGAGCCCACCGTGGTCGCCGCGTCGCTGGATCCCGGCGCGTTGGCGGGGCCGCGGCCGATGCCTAACCCAGTTGGCTCGATCTTCCGGGGCGGCATGATCGCGGACGACGATCATTGCCAGATCCACAAGGGGCGCGGCGCGATGGTTGGGCGCGTGGCGCCGGAGCAGCCGGTGATGGGCGGCATGGCAGGCGGCATGCCGGGCGGCATGGCGGGCCGGCCGCACGGGATCTGGTAGGCGGCGCGACTAACGGAGTTGACCAACGGGGCCGGCGACAGTGCCGGCCCCGTTTTTTTTTCGCGTATCCGCCTCCGATGTTGCTCTGAGTTCGGACGATGTTGATAGCGGTCCGCTCTCATATCGTAGATGTCTGGTTGCGTCTGGAGTCGGACACGCGCGACAAGGCCTCGAGGTTATTTCGGCAGGATGAACGTGAACAGCGTCTGGTCGGCCGCGACGGTGAGGTACTGGCGCCCGTCGAGCGCATAGGTCATCGCCGGCGCGCGGGGCGATCCGCCTAACCGAACCGTCCAGAGCACGGCGCCGGTGCGCGCTTGGGCCGCGTGAAACAGGCCGTTCGACTCGCCGTAGAACACGACGTCGCCGGCCGTCGACAGCGACGCCGTGCCTTGCATCGTCTCGGGCGTCACGGTCTGCCAGCGGATCTTCCCCGTGGCCGCATCGATCGCCGTGAACGTGCCGTGCGTCGGCCCCGCGGGCGCGTGAAATCCGCCCTGCCACTTGGTGCCCACCTGGAACGGCGCCGGCTGCAACGTGAACTTGATCGGCTGCACCTGACCCGCCACGTACAGCATGCCGGTGCGCGGCGAGTACGAGAGGGGCGTCCAACTGCTGCCGCCGCCCATGCCGGGCATGATCAACGTGCCCGCTTGTGTCGGCGCCGCGAACGTGTTCTCGTGCGGCACGAATTCGTCGGTGCGACGGATGCGCGCGCCCGTGCGTCGGTCGAGGATGTAGATCCAGCCCACCTTCCCCGCTTCGGCCACCGCGGGCACGCGCTGGCCGTTCACCATCACGTCCAACAACAGCGTCGGACTCGTCGCGTCGTAGTCCCACATGTCGTGCGGCACTTCCTGGTAGTACCAGCGCAGCGTGCCGGTGCGCACATCGAGCGCGACGACGGAGGTCGTGTACAGATTGTCGCCCGGCCGGACACTCCCGTCCATGTTCGGCGCCGGGTTGCCGACGCCGAAGTAGATCAGGCCTAACGAAGGGTCGTACGATGGCGTGTTCCAGACGCCGCCTCCGCCGATCTGCCAGGCGTTCGCGAAGCGCGCGCTGTCCTGGTGCTCTCGCGCGATGTCGCGCGGCAGCGGATCGCCATCGGGAGTGGTGCGCGACCAACGTCCCCACCAGCCCCCATCCGTGGGCGACGGGATCGTGTAGAACCGCCACACGCGCGCGCCGGTTTCGGCGTTGTACGCGTCGACGTGTCCGCGAATCCCGAACTCGCTGCCCGCGATGCCGACGATGATCAGGTTGCCGACAGCGAGCGGCGCGCTCGTCATGCTATAGCTCGAATCCGGATCCGCCGTTTGTGCGTCCCAGACGAGCCGGCCGGACCGGCTGTCGAGCGCCAGCAGATGATCATCGAACGTCGACACGTACACGAGATCGTGATAGAGCGCGACGCCGCGGTTCTTCGGGCCGCAGCAGCTGGCCACGCCCGGCGTCTTCGCGTCGAACCGCCACAGCTCGCGGCCGGTGCGCGCGTCGACGGCCATCACGACGCCGAGGGGCGCGGTGTAATAGAGGACGCCGTTGGACTCGAGCGGCGTGCTTTCCTGTCCCGCGATCGGCCGATCCACCTGGTGCGCCCAGGCGAGCGTCAGCGTGTGCACGTTGCCGGCGTCGATCTGCGACAACGGCGAGAAGCGCGAATTCGAGTAATCGCGTCCGTTGGTCAGCCACGCGTCCGCATCGGCCGGTGCGTGCAGCAGCATCGCGTCGGTGACGGCCGAGGGTGGCGCGCCGGCCGGCGCGGCCGCGGGTGCGGTCGCCGAGGGCGCGCTCCCGCCCGGGCCCGCGACGCCCGTTGCGTTAGGCGCGACGAACGTGCCCCGGCCGCCGTCGAGTACCACGCGCGGATCCGAGCACAACATGTCGCGCGACGCCGCGCCGGCAAGCACCGGTCCGTACGATTCGGCGGCCGAGCGCGTGGGGCGCGTGAGCGGTGGCAGCCGCGGCACGGTGTCGGGCGCGAGATCGTACAACACGATCGAACGGCCGATGCGCGCGGCCGGTGTGTGGTCGCGGAGCCACGTGAAGCACGACAGGTAGTCGCCCTGCAGGTACGTCTGGCTCACCGCCACCCAGCCGGACGCCGGCGCGGACCCGCCTAACCGGACGGTGTCGGCGAGACGAACGGCGCCCACCGGCGTCGACCCGAAGTAGAAGAGCGTCACCGCGCGCGCATGTCGGGCGCGCAGCGTGTCCGCCAGGCGATCGAGGTCCTGTCCCCAATCGAGATTGCTGTCGACGAGTATGCGCTCGGGGTGGCGCCCCGCGAGCGCGTTGAAGTCGGCAAGAAATTCCGGGTAGGCGAAGGCCGCCTGCGCGACTTCCCATATAATGAGTGCGCCCAACGCGCCGCGCACGAGCGGCCGCACCGGCAGCCGCTCCCAGAGCGACACCGCCGCACCCGCCGCCGGGATCGCGAGCAACGGATACACGGGCAAAACGTGTCGGACGCCGATGTCGATGTGCGAGATCATTGCCACGATCATCACCGCCGCGGTGGAGCAGAGCGGCGCGAGCGCGCGCCAATCCCGTCGCCGCGGAAAGGACAGCAGCCACGCGATGCCCAACGCAGCGAGCGACAGAAACGCCAAGGGCGTCTTGACCGCGACCGCGATCCACGCGTACCACCACCATCCATGCGTGCCGACGTGTCCGAACAGATACGACGTGTGTCCTTCGCGGTTGTGCGCGGCGAGCGCGCGCAATCCGGTGAGCAGCTCCGGCGCGGGCAGCGGAAGGCGGCCGCCGAACGCGAGGCGCGTGTGGAATCGGTAGACGGCCCACAGGAGCAGCCCAACGCCGACCGCGGCGGCCACGGCCATCCGCGCCGGCTCTCGCAGATCGCCTAACGCGATGCGGCGCGGCGCTGTGCCGTCGCGTGACGCGGGAATGGCGCACCACGCGCACACGATGAGCGCAGCCGCCACGGCAAAGAAGGGCAGGCTCGAGAACTTGGTCGCGATGGTCGCGGCGCCCGCCACCGCGAACACGATCGTTCGACCGAGGTCCGGCCGCTCGAGCCATCGCGTGAACGTCCATAGCGCCGCCAGGAGCGTCGCCGTCAGCGGCAGGTCGTTCGTCGCGAAACCCGCGTGCGCCAGCAACTGCGGTGTGGTGGACACCAGCAGCAGCGCCACGACGGCCGCGACGTCTCCATAGAGCGAGCGTGTCCAACCCCAGGTGACGCCGAGCAGCAACAGGAAGAACGGCAGCACGCCGAGCCGCGCCAGGAGCAGCGTGCGATCGTACGGCCCGCTGTCTAACAGAATCGTGTTGCCTTCGGTCCACATGGTCGGCTGTCCGTGCGACGTGGCACCGAACACCCTGGGCCCGAGCGCGATCGCGACGCGCGCCAGCGGCGGATGTTGCGGGTCGTAGTCGTAGCGTCCCTGTGCGAGCCACTGCATCCCGGCCGCAAGGTGCGCCGGCTCGTCCCACGTTTGCCCGACGCGCGCCGCGGCCTTGACCACGACGAACGATGAGATGACGGCGATGAGCAGCGCGACGACGCCGAGTCGCCGCGCACTGCCCGTGGGCGCAGGCGCACCCGCGTTGGGCGCGACAGACTCGGTCAAGACGGTCGACACGGAGAAGTGTGTGGGGAGATTGGGTGCAGTACGAAGGAGGACGACCCGGCCGTCGGGTGTGTAATGGTCAACGTGCGAACACCTCGGACACGGGAGTGACGCGCACGTTGCCGTCTGCGAGGCCGAGCCGCCGTTCGCCGATCACCCGATCTTCGGCCAACAGCTCGGGAGGTTTGGGCGCGTCGTACGTGAGCGTGCTCGGCGCGTCGGAGAGGAGCGCATGGCGGAGCGCGTCGGCGTCGGGAGCGATCATGACGATATCGAGGTCTCGAGCCGACAGGTGGCGGCTCACGGCGGCGTTCACGGCGGCGACATCGAGGCCGCGCAGATGCTCGCGCAGGTCGGTCGTGAACTCGCCCGTGCCGTGCCACCGCGCGTCGAGGGCGTATCCGAGGCGGTGATCCTGCGTCGCGGTGAGGAGGGGCAGGCTCTTGATCAGGTAGTCGCGCGTCGACGCGAACTGCGCGTCCGTTAGGCCGGTGGCGATGAGGTGGTCGAGCTCGTGCAGCGCGATGCGCAGCGTCATCACCGCCGCCTCGGGCGGCACGGGCCGGATCCAGATCTCGAACAGCTGGTGGTGCCGCGGGCGATTGGCGTCCGGGAAGAACTGGAACATGCCGCCGGGAAACGCTTCGATGTACGCGTAGTCGCCGTAGTTGAGGCCGCGAATCTCGCGGATGCGCTGATACAGGTGCGACACGGACGACCGGTGCTCGCCTAACCATGTGCGGGCGAGCCAGAGCGCCGGAAAGTCGGGGTGCGCGCGCGTCACGGCGATGGGATGGCCGAGCGAGATGGCGATGGCCCGGGTGTCCTTCTGGATGATCTCGATGCGTGTGCCGGAGCGCCGCTCGACCGCGATGGCCGGCGCCGGTGCCCGCTCGCCTGCAGGAAGGGAGCCCACGGCGGTGCGGACGCGCGAGAGCAGAGCCGGCGGTACGTCGCCCGCGGCGCCGATGGTCAGGCCGGCTTGCACGTAGTGCCGGGCGATGAACGCCTGGACGTCATCCAGCGTCACCGCGGCGATGCCCGCTTCCGTGCCGAACACGGGGTGGGCGAAACGCGTCCCGGCGAACACGTTCCACTGCAGCCGCTCCTTGCCCAACTCTTCCTCGTTGTTCGACCGCAGGTCCTGCGTGAGCGCGTTCCGTTGGGCATCGCGCAGGCGGTCGAAGTCCTCGGCGCGCAGCCCGGGCTCGGTGAGCAGCGGCAGCACGAGATCGGCGAACGCCCGCCACGTCTCCGCGTGCACGCGCGCCGTGAACGTGGTCGCTTCCTTGTCCACCTGCGCCGTGAACGTCGCCGCCATGGGAAACAACGCCGCCCGCACATCCTCGGCCCGCCGCTCGCGCGACCCGCCCTCGGCGATCATCGACGCCGCGAGCGCGGCCAGGCCTTCTTTTCCCTCGGGATCGTGCGCCGACCCCACGCCGAACACGAGCTTGACATCGAGCGAAGGATGCGGCGTGGCCTGCACGAGGATGTCCAACGAGCGGCGACGCGTGCGCGAAGCCACCCGCTCGATCGATGGTGGATGCGCGATCGACTCCGGCATGCCGTCATGCGACAGCGTGGTGAGCACGAGCGCCGCATCCGTGAACACCGCGCGCGCGGCCTCGCGCACCTCGCGCGGCGTGACCAACGAATACGTGGCGAACAGGTCCTCGAGGGTTTGCGTGGACCGATGGTAGTGGACGAATCGCGCCAGCGTCGCGGCGATCGTTTCGGTATCGTCCAGCTCGCGCACGAAGCCGTAGCGTTGATGCGCCTTGGCATCGGCCAGCCGTTTCGCCGATACTTGCGCGTCGCGTGCCGTGCGCACCGTGTCGAGGATGGCGTCGCGTACCGGTACGACATCGTCCTGGCGTTTGACGCGCGCGGCAACCGTGATGAGGCCTGGATCGACGTTGCCCGGATTGTACGCGAACAGCGTGTCGACCACCTGCTCGTCGTCCACGAGCCGGCGGTACAGCGCCGATGTGCGGCCGAACCACAGGTCGACCATCAAGTCGGTGGCAGCGAAGGCGCGATCGGTGGCATCGAAGGCTGGCGCGCGGAACGATGTCGTGACCCACGGGAGCGTCGGCGTTTCCCAGGGGACGTGCGCGTACACCGGACCCGACGGCGCGGGATCGAGCGGGACGTCCGCGCGATGCGTGCCGCGGCGCCACTCGCCCCAGTAGCGTTCGACTAACGGAAGCACATCGGCGGCCGAGACGTCGCCGGCCACGAGCAGCGTGGCGTACTCGGGCCGGTACCAGCGGTCGAAGAACACCCGCGAGTAGTCGAACTGGTTGGGCATGTCCTCGATGTCGCGCAGGAAGCCCATCGTGGTGTGTTTGTACGTGTGCGTCGTGTACGCGTGGTCGCGCATCACCTCGAACAGCTTCTCGGTCGGGTCGGCGCTGTTCTTGTTGTACTCGCCTAACACGGCGCGCGCTTCGGTCTTGAAGTCCTCTTCGGGGTAGCGCAGGCGCTGGAACCGGTCGCCTTCGATCTCGAGCACGCGTGCCAGGTCGTCGCGCGAGAACGTCGTGTGATAGTTCGTGTAGTCGTCGGTGGTGTACGCGTTGGACCGGGCTCCCGCGCGCGTGAGGACGTCCTGGTATCGCGCGGGTGGATACGCCTCGGTCCCGCGGAACATCATGTGCTCGAAGAAGTGCGCGAAGCCCGTTTTCCCGGGCTCGATTTCGTTGCGCGAGCCGGCCTGCACGGGGATCTGTAGCGACACGACGTCCGGCAATCCCGTCGGGACGATGATGACGCGCAGGTCGTTGGGGAGGGTGTGCTCGGAGATCGGGAAGGTCAGTAGCTTGTTCGGCATGTCGTACGATAAGTGTCGAGCGGAGCAGGTGCGAGTAAAGACGGATCGCCCGGCTGCGTTGGCGACTTCGTACCGGCGGTGCCGCTTTTTCCCTATTGGTGAAGGCGGCTTTCTACGGGACCATTCGAACTGCCTACTTGCCGGCGGTCCCGTCTTGTGTGTCAGACGGCGATTGGCTATTTCCTCCGCCTATGTTCACGATCGATCTCACGGGCCGGCGCGCGCTGGTCGCGGGCGTGGCCGACGATGCGGGCTACGGGTTTGCCATTGCGAAAGCGCTCGTGGAGTGCGGCGCGTCGGTGGTGGTCGGCACGTGGCCGCCCGCGCTCAACATCTTCAACAACCTCCTCGAGCGCGGCAAGATGGATGCGTCGCGCCGGTTGGCGAACGGCGAGCTGATGGAGTTCGAGCGCATCTATCCGCTCGACGCCGCGTTCGACACGATGGCGGACGTCCCCGAAGACATTCGCACCAACAAGCGCTACGCGAACGCCGGCGATTTCACGATCGGTGGTTTGGCCGAACGCCTGGTTGCCGATTTCGGGGAGCGGCCGCTCGACATCGTCATCCATTCGCTGGCTAACGGACCGGAGGTGAAAAAGGCGCTGATGGACACGAGCCGGTCCGGCTATCTCACGGCGGTCGGCGTGAGCGCGTATTCCCTGGTGTCGTTCGTGCAGCGCTTTGGGCCGCTGCTCCGTCCGCACGCGTCGTTCCTGTCGCTCACGTACATGGCGAGCGAGCGCGTGATTCCCGGCTACGGCGGCGGGATGTCGTCGGCCAAAGCGGCGCTGGAGAGCGACACGCGCGTGTTGGCGTACGAAGCCGGTCGCAGGTTCGGCGCGCGCGTGAACTGCATCTCGGCTGGGCCGCTGGCGTCGCGCGCGGCGAGCGCCATCGGCATCATCGAGAAGATGGTGGAGTACGCGTCGGCCAACTCGCCGCTCACCGAACCGCTGAATCCGGCCGAGGTGGGCGCGGTCGCGGCATTCTTGTCGAGCGCGCACGCGAGCGGCGTCACGGGCTCGGTGGTGTACGTGGACAAGGGCTACCACGCGATGGGCATGTCGTCCGAGGCGGCCGATCCAGGAGCCTAACTGTCACGTTGGTCATCCCACTGGTGATTCTGGTAGCAGAAACGGGGAATAGGGAAGCGCTCGCTGGCGCTCGCTTGGGGAAGCGCTGCGCTGCGGGAAGCGGCGGCGACGCCGCCTGAGGGGTGGAACAACATCAATGGTCTGCACGACGTGAGTGCCATTCGCGCGAGCCTCGGCGATTCGAGACTCTCCACCCAAGAGACAACTGATGTCCTTCCACCC
>DASYXE010000438.1:0-1910 GCA_035935375.1 Gemmatimonadaceae bacterium
GACTACAGAGCGCACGAAACCATGTCTGGGCCATAGCTGCTCCGAGCAAGGGAAGCCCCAAAAACATTTGTGCAAGATTCAGTTGCGATAATAGCTTCGTCCGTTCCGATTGCAAGATTGAGCGTGGCCGTGATCTCCAGCGACATCGCGACGGCACCCGGCAACCGGCCTCGACTTCGTCGATACCGGGCGGGTATTGCGATGATTCAATTGTGATATTAGCAATGGGCCATGACCCTTGTGCTGTCCGGCGCCGACGTGAGACGGCTCGTCCCTATCGCAGCGTGCATCGACAGCGTCGAGCACGCGTTCCTGCAGCACGCTCGAGGGCGCTCGATCCCGCCGGCTGTCGTCGCAGCCCACGTCGCCCACGGCGGCTTTCACGTGAAAGCCGCCGGTCTGCTCGACGTGGTCAACGGACGCCCATTGTTCGCGGCCAAGATCAACGCGAACTTCCCGGCGAATCCGGACGCGCACGGTCTGCCGACCATCCAGGGCGTGATCGCGCTGTTCGATGCCGCCGACGGTCGCGTGCTGGCGCTGCTCGATTCCATCGAGATCACGAGCTTGCGCACCGCTGCCGCCACGGCCGTCGCGGCCAAGTATCTGGCGCCCCCGGTCGCGACCGTCGCCATCATAGGCTGCGGCGCGCAATCCCGCTACCAGCTGCGCGCGCTCGCTTGCGTTAGGCCACTCGCGCGCGTTACGGCCATCGATCTGCGCGCCGACCGTGCCAGCCGCTTCGTGCGCGACGTCTCGGCCGAGCTGGGGGTCGATGCGAGCGTCGCGCCCGAGCCCGCGGCTGCGGATCGCGACACGAACGTCTGGATCACGTGCACGCCGGCCCGCCGGTGGTTCCTCGGCCGCGAGCACGTTCGGGCCGGAAGCTTCGTTGCCGCCGTGGGCGCGGACAACCCCGACAAGCAGGAGATCGAGCCGGCGCTGATGGCGAGCGGCGCTGTCGTGGCCGACGTGCTCGACCAGTGCGAGCGCATGGGCGATCTGCACCACGCCATCGAGACGGGTGTCATGCGGCGCGGGGACGTGCGCGCGGAGCTGGCCGGCGTCGTCGCCGGCATCACGCCGGGCCGCCTCTCGGCGAACGAAACGGTCATCTTTGACAGCACGGGAACCGCGCTGCAGGATGCGGCGGCCGCGGCACTGGCGTTCGACCGCGCACGCGCGTCGGGCGCGGGCCTGGCCATCGACCTCGCAGGGCCGCTGGCGGCTGCGTCCGTTAGGCGTGATGCCGGAGTGCCGGCATGACGTCGCCCGGCGGCTCCGGCAGCGACACGCCGTGGCTGCTCCTCATCCATCAGATTCCGCCCAAGCCGGACTACCTGCGCGTCAAGATCGGGAGACGGTTGCAGCGACTTGGCGCCGTGCCCGTCAAGAAGTCGGTGTACGTGCTACCGAACCGTCCGCAGGCTCTGGAGGATTTTCAATGGGTCCGCGCCGAGATCGTCGACGGCGGCGGCGACGCATCGATCTGCCGCGCCGGCTTCGTCGACGGGCTCACCAACGACCAGATCGTCGCGCAGTTTCGCGGTGCGCGCGATGCGGACTACGCCGAGCTCGCCGGCGCGGCGCGTGAGGTGCGCGCCGCGTTGCGCCGGCGCGATCGGGATGCCGACCAGCGCAGCGCGCGAGGCGATGATGACGTGGTGCGCCTCAAGAAGCGTCTCGCCGCGATCATCGCCATCGACTTTTTCCGTGCGCCGGGCAGGGCGATGGCCGAGGCGGCCATGCGCACGGCGTCGACGGCGCTCGAGCCGCCGCGGCCGGCGCGCGATCATCCGTTAGGCTCAGCGGAGTCGTCGGCCGTTCGCGGCCGCACCTGGGTGACGCGCACCGGCATTTTCGTGGACCGGATCGCGAGCGCGTGGTTGATCCGGCGATTCATCGATCGC
>DASYXE010000439.1:0-11461 GCA_035935375.1 Gemmatimonadaceae bacterium
AGGTCCCGTTGGTCGACCCCATGTCGACCACGTACCACCCATCGTCTCGCATCTGCAATTTCGCATGTGAATCCGAGACACTGTCATCCGCCAAAGCGATCTCGTTGTGCGCCCCTCGGCCGATGTGCATGAGGCGCGAACGTATCTCGAACGTCGTTCCATTCAGCAGTCCGCTGCTCTTCACCTCGAGCGTCGCGAGCACTGGTCGTGCCGGCGCGACGTCCGCGTGAAATCGAAATTCCTCAGACCCAACCTTGAGCACGTCGCCACGCACGAGCCGGCATGATGATGCTACACGTTGCCCGTTCACCGACAGTCCATTCGCGCTCATGTCGCTGACCATGTAGCCGCCCGCGGCCGCGGTGATCACCGCATGCTTACGCGACACCTCCCCAGTCGGCACCACCACGTCGCACGTCGGATCCCGACCGACCACCAACCCACTGTCCGGGACCACATACTCGCGCCCGTCCACCAGTGATACCAGGCGCCCGCCTGTCCCCCGATCCGTGAACGACGGCCGCGTCGACGCGTCTGCCGCCGAAGCGGCCTCAGGCCTCTTTACGGCCGTGACAAACCTGGTGTTTCCGCCCTTCCGGTCATCGCCGAAGAACAACTCGGCCGGTCCAACGTCGATCTTGTCACCGTGAATCAGGGGCGTTGGCTCCGGACCCAGTTGGACACCATTCACTGCGACATCCACACGACCAACTCGCCTGATGACGCAGCTGCCGTCGGCCTCTGCCACAATCGCGGCGGACAACTCCCCTGCGTCGTTGAGCCCAGCCGGTAGTGGTATCCGCGCCCCTTCAACGCTCCCGATCCCATTCTCGCCCGCGACGAGCGGATACTGGCGATCACCGATTTGGACGTAGGCCATTCAGTAGCTGGAGAGAATCACGGGAGGGAACATCGCTCACCGAGCGGCTCTATCCGACGACGCGTACCTTGGGCCCAACTCGGCAGATCGAAACTATTTCGGGCCAACCACGCAAGCAAGCCGCCGCGACTGATAGATTATCCAGAGCACATGCGCGCGCAGATCGCCGAACGCAACGGTCAGAATCTCGTCACCGACGCACTGCCGAGGGAGCACACGTGGGCGTTCTGATTTGGCTCCTGATCGGCATCGTTTCGGGCGCTGTCGCCATCTCGCTCATGCCGGGCGAAGATCGCGGCCGCGCATTCCTCACGATGTGCTCCTGCGCGGCCGGCGCGCTCGTCGGCGGCTGGTTCGGCAACCTGCTGGCGGGACGCGTCGACGCGGGGGTGACGCTCTGGAGTCTCATCCTCGCCATCGTCGGCGCCATTTCACTCCTCGGCGCCTATCGATCATACGCCCGACGCGCGCGATGAGGACATGAAGTCGCACATTACCGTTCGCGGCGCACGCCAACACAATCTCAAAGGATTCGACCTCGAGATCCCGCGGCGCGCGATCACGGTGGTCACGGGTCCGTCCGGCTCGGGCAAGTCCTCGCTCGCGTTCGACACCATCTATGCCGAAGGACAGCGGCGATACGTCGAATCGCTGTCGGCGTACGCTCGGCAGTTCCTCGAGCGCATGGAGAAGCCTAACGTCGACTTCATCGACGGCCTCTCGCCCGCCGTCGCCATCGAGCAAAAGAATCCGACCAAAACATCCCGCTCCACCGTTGGTACCGCAACCGAGATCTACGACTATCTGCGCCTTCTCTGGGCGCGGGTCGGCCGCACCTATTGCCACGTGTGTGGACGCGAGATCCGACCATCGTCGGTCCAGTCCGTTACCGACACGGCGCTCGCGCTGCCGGCCGGTTCCCGATTCTCGGTCGCGTTTCCGCTCGTCGTGAGCGAGCACGTCACGCACGAGATGATCGTCGCCGGGCTGCGCGAGCAGGGATTCCTCCGCGTCGTCGCCGATGGCGTGGCTGCGCATCTCGATGAGCTCGCACCGCACGGAACAGTCGCCATCGATCTGGCAGCTGCGCGCACGCTGCTGGTCGTCGTCGACCGTCTCGTGGCCGATCCGGGCGCCGCGCGCCGAGTGGCCGATGCCGTCGGTACGGCGTTCACCGAGGGCGACGGCGACTGCTTCATGCTCCTCGCGGCTGGTGACGAGTCCACACGCAGCTCGGTGCTCAAATTCACCACGCGCGTCGAGTGTCCGTACGACGGCACGCGCGCACCCGCACCCACACCGCAGCTCTTTTCGTTCAACAGCCCGCGCGGCGCGTGCCCGACGTGCAACGGATTCGGTGCGACGCTCGAGTACGATCTGGAGCTCATCGTCCCGCACCCCGAGCGGTCACTGCGCGAGGGCGCGATCGATCCGTGGACCAAGCCACGCTACGACGGCCGCCGACGCGCATTGGTCGAGTTCGCCAAACGCCATGCAATAGACGCGGATGCACCGTGGTCCGGACTCTCGGCCGAGCAGCACCGCCTGTTGCTCGAGGCGCGCGAGCGAGGCTACAAGGGCATCTTCCCGTTCCTGCGCGATCTCGAGGACAAGCGCTACAAGCAGTACATCCGGGTGTTCCTCAGGCAATATCAAACCGCGCGCGAATGCCCGACGTGTCACGGAACGCGCTTGCAGCCTGAAGCGCTCAACGTGCGCATCGCCGGTCAGACGATCGCGCAGGTGAGCGCGCTGCCCGTCGACCAGCTGCGGCCGTGGCTCGATGGACTCTCGCTCTCGGAATTCGAGCGACAGGTGGCCGACAACGTGCTCGCCGAGGCGAGCTCGCGCACGCATTTCCTCGTCGACGTCGGACTCGGCTACCTATCGTTGGACCGCGCGGCGCGCACGCTGTCCGGCGGCGAAGCCCAACGCATCGCGCTCGCGAACTCGCTCGGCTCGCACCTCGTGGATGCACTGTACGTGCTGGATGAGCCGTCCATCGGTCTCCATCCGCGCGACGTCGGCCGCCTGCTCGCGTTGCTGGCGCGGTTGCGCGACGCCGGCAACACGGTGCTCGTGGTGGAGCACGACCTCGAGGCGATCCGCGCCGCGGACTTCATGGTCGAGTTGGGTCCGGCGAGCGGCGAGCGCGGTGGACAGGTCGTGTTCGCGGGACCCGTGTCGCGCGCGGCGGCGAGCCCGCTCACCGGCGGCTACCTCACCGGCGCGCGCGCCATCGCCGTGCCGGCCGAGCGCCGTCCGTTAGGCCCGCGGTGGATCGGCGTGTCCGGCGCGCGCGAGCACAACCTGCGCGGCGTGTCGGTGCGCTTTCCGTTAGGCGCGCTCACGCTGGTCACCGGCGTATCGGGCAGCGGCAAGAGCACCCTGGTCCACGACATTCTCTACCGCGCGCTCGAGGTGCGTCTCCACGGCGAGGACAGTGCCAAGCGCCACCTGGGCGAACGCGCCGGCGAGCTCGATGCGCTCACCGGGTGGGACGCACTCACCGACGTCGTGCTCGTCGACCAGAGCCCCATCGGCAAGACGCCGCGCTCCAATCCCGTCACGTACGTGAAAGCCTTCGACGAGATCCGCCGCATCTTCGCCGACCAGCCGCTCGCGCGCAAACGCCGGTACACGCCCGGCACCTTCAGCTTCAACGTGCGCGGCGGACGGTGCGACACCTGCGAGGGCGCCGGCCATTTGCAGGTCGAGATGGTGTTCATGGCCGACGTCTACGTCCCGTGCGACGACTGCGGCGGCCGCCGCTTCAAGCCCGAGGTGCTCGACGTCCGCGTGAACGGCAAGACCATCCACGATGTCCTGGAGCTCACCGTCGACGAAGCCATTCGCTTCTTTCCGCGCGAAGAAAAACTCGGCCAGGCGCTCTGGCAGCTCCAACAAGTCGGGCTCGGCTACCTCCGGCTCGGCCAACCCGCGCCGACGTTGTCGGGCGGCGAAGCCCAACGCATCAAGATCGCCCGCGAGTTGACTAACGCGGGGCGAACTGCCGGACGCAAGCTGTACATCATGGACGAGCCCACCACCGGCCTCCACCTCGACGACATTCGCAAGCTGCAGCGCGTCTTCGAGCGCCTGCTCGACAACGGCCACACGTTGCTCGTCATCGAGCACAACCTCGACGTGATCAAGCTCGCCGATTGGATCATCGACCTGGGCCCCGAAGCCGGCGACCGCGGTGGCCGCGTCGTTGCGATGGGACGCCCCGAAGAGATTGCCGCGGTCGACGCATCGCATACGGGACAGTGGCTGCGCACGGTCCTTCCCGGCCGCGCCCGCGCCGTCACGCCGCACGAGGATGACGCGCTCGCGCACCATGCGGCGTCATAACGCGTCGTTGCCGTTGACTTCGCCCTCCGCCGACGCGAAATTTTCGGTCTCGCACGAACAAGCGTGCGATCCAGTGATCCCGAGTAGCTCAGGGGTAGAGCAGCCGGCTGTTAACCGGCGGGTCGGGGGTTCAAATCCCTCCTCGGGAGCTCCGTTGGCAAGGCGCGACTCCATTGATCGCGCGACGTGCGCATGTGACAAAGGCCGCCCGGTGAGGCGGCCTTTCGCATCGCGTCCTGTGCGCCGGAGCGCCGGTGGGAGACGGACGCGACGTCAGCGCACGGATCGACCGGTGGAGACGGTGGCGTGTGCGATCGGCGTGGCTGTCGAACCGTCCGACCTCGCGCCGTTCGACCTCGCGAGGTCGGCGTGCGTCGCTCCCGGTGTGGGAGGGATCTCGGTGGGAAACGCCCCCATGCACGCGGCTGCGATCAGGGGGAGCACGACGAACGCCGCCGTGCGAATGGTGCGAGGGACGCGCATGTCGACGCTCCGTGACGGGAGTTGGTCGGCGGCCCGACTGGCGTGGCGCCTCTCGCGCCGTAGCCTCGTAGCTTTGCGTCGCCGGCTTTCGCCGGGTTTGCCCTTGTCGCGACGGCCGTCGAGCCGCGCGATCATGCCGTGTGGCACCACACCTGGGTGCTGCATTCGGGTGACGAGCGGACGCGGCGCGGCGTTTCGGTCTTCGGTGCGCGTCACGTCTCGACGCCACTCGCTGCCGAAAATATGTTTACGGTCCTTTTTACCGGAGCGTCGTTCGCTCCTCGACAGGCCGATATCGACATCGCGCGCGAGAGCGCGGGGATCTTCTGGACATGCCATCCAAGCGTAAGACCGCGCGCGCCCCCGAGGCGCCGTGGGTCGGTGTGATCATGGGGAGCAAGAGCGACCTCGAGCACCTGCAGCCCGCCGTCGACCTCCTAACGGAGCTGCAGATTCCCCATGAGGTGCGCATCGTGTCCGCGCACCGCACACCGCAGTGGATGGCCGAATACGCCAGCACCGCCGAGCAGCGCGGCCTCGAGGTGATCATCGCGGGAGCGGGCGGCGCCGCGCACCTGCCGGGTATGGTATCGGCGCATACCATCCTGCCTGTGTTAGGCGTACCCGTGCCCGCCACGATGCTCAACGGACTCGACGCCCTGCTCTCGATCGTGCAGATGCCCAAAGGCGTACCCGTCGGCACGCTCGCGATCGGCAAGCCTGGCGCCGCCAACGCCGCGCTCCTCGCGGCGGCGATCGTCTCGGCCTCGCGGCCCGGTGTCCGCGAACGCCTGCGCGCCTGGCGCGACGCCCGCACGCGCGAAGTGCGCGAGCAGGAGCCCCGGTCGTGACGAGCATTTTGCCCGGCTCGACGCTGGGCATTCTGGGCGGCGGACAGTTAGGCAGAATGGTGACGTTGGCCGCGCGCACGTTGGGCTACCACGTCGTGGTGCTCGACCCCGATCCGCACTGCGCCGCCGGCGCCGTCGCCGACCGCGTCATCGCGGCCCGCTTCGATGACGTCGACGCAGCCGTCGAGCTCGCGCGCGCGTGCGACGTCGTGACCGTCGAGATCGAGAAAATCGGGATTCCATCGCTCGAGGCCGCGGCGCGCATCGTTCCAGTGCGCCCCGGCGCACACGTGCTCCACATGGTGCAGGATCGCGCGCGCCAAAAAGATTGGCTCCGGAGCCATGGCTTCCCGGTCGGCCCCTACTGGACCGTGCACAGCGCAGCCGAGCTCGTGGTAGCCGGCGAGCACGCCGGCCCCGAGGCGTTCGTCAAGTCGACCACGGGCGGCTACGACGGCCGTGGGCAGGTGCGCCTCGCCGGCCCCGCGCAGGCCGACGACGCCTGGCGTGCGTTAGGCGGACGCCCGTGCGTCGTCGAGCGCGCGCTGCCGCTCGAGCGCGAAATCTCCGTGCTCGTCGCGCGGCGGCCCGGCGGACAGACGGTCGTCTATCCGCCCGCGTGGAACCACCACCACGAGGGCGTGCTCGACTGGTCCGTCATCCCGGCGCCCGTGGACCCCGACATTGCCGCGCGCGCCGCCGCCATCGGCACCGGCATCGCCGAGTCCCTCGACGTGGTCGGCCTCCTCGTGACCGAGATGTTCGTGTTAGGCGATGGCGCCATCACCGTGAACGAGCTGGCGCCGCGCCCGCACAACAGCTTCCACCATACCGAGCTCACGGTGATCACGAGCCAGTTCGAGCAGGCCGTTCGCGCGGTGTGCGATCTTCCCCTGGGCGCCCCCGACGTCGTGCGACCCGCTGCCATCGCGAATCTCTTCGGCGATCTCTGGACGGGCGGCACCACGCCGCGCTGGGATGCCGCCCTCGCCCTGCCCGGCGTGCGCGTGCACCTCTATGGGAAAACGCCCCGCCCCGGCCGCAAGATGGGCCACCTGGGCGCGGTGGGCGACACGCCCGACGCCGCCGTCGCGCTGGTGGTCGAAGCGCGCCGCCGCTTGCGCGACGCGACGCACGCCGCGAACACCGGCGCCGTTCCAGCTGCCTAACGATCGCGGCGCGCCGGACCGATCAGCCACCGCGCGGTCGCGCGCGCCACGACAACGCCTTCGGCGTCCCGGATTTCGGCCGTGAAGTCGTGCTCCCGCTCCTCGGTTGCGTCCACCGCCGGCGCATGACATTCGGCGGTGAGCGTCCCGCGCGCCTTCTTGAGGAACTCGATCGAGAGATTCGTCACGATCCCGCGCGCGCCGTCCGGCAGCCCAACGATCATCGCCAGTCCCGACGTCACTTCGGCGAGATTCATCAGCGCCACAGCGTGCACCGAACGCAGGTGATTGCGCACCGCCCGCCGATCGCGCATCACCACGCGCGCGTACCCCGGCCGCAGTTCTTCGACCCGCGGATGGATGGTGCCGGTGTACGGCACCATCCCGCCGAGCATCGTGGCGAACATCCACTTGCCGCCGGGCTTGCCCTTCAATTGCTCCCATAGCGTGCGCAGGCGCACGCCCGGTGAGGTCGGCATGGAGGCTCCGTTAGCGCGCCGCGTCCAACAGATGCGTCCCGATGACGCCGTATGCCTTGTCGAAGTGATGCCCGCCGGGCATGGCCATCACCGTCACGCCATGGATGTTCGACACCGACGGACATGCGCTCTCCGATTCGTCCGTCCCGTACACGCACAGGATGCGCACGCCCGCCGCCGCCACCTTCTCGATCTCCGGCACCGTCATGAGGTCGTCCTTGCGCTTCGTGTTCGCGATGAGATCGATGAGGTGGAACTTGAAGTTTGCGTTGGGCGCCGCTCCGAGCAATGCCATCACCCGGACGCGCTGCAGGAGGTCGGGCGGCAGCCGGCTCGTCATGAAGGGAAGCACATCGGCGCCGCGTGAGTAGCCCACGAGGATGAGGCTGTCCGCACCGTACCGCGACAGGTAACGCCGGGCAATCCACGTCAAATCGTTCGATGCGCCGCGTGGATCGCGTTGCGTCGAGAAATAGGAGCGCGAATCCAGACCCACCACCGCGATGCCATGCGTGGCCAGTGTGTCGGCGAGCTCCTTGTCGATCGCCGCCCAACCGCCATCGCCGGACAGCATCACGGCCATCGTGCGCGACCGGGTGCCGCGCGCCGCCACGTCGTGCAACGGCAGGTGCGCCGTGTCCCCCATGGCGCGCGGCGCGATATCGATCGCGGAACGAAGGCCACCGCGCGGCGCGGCCGCCGCCAGCACGGCCGCGACGACCGCGCCCGCGAACGTTCGGCTACCCACAGCGAGGCCGGCAGCCCAACTGCGTTAGGCCGCCGGGCCGCGACCCATCACGGCGACGAGCTGGGAGGAATGGTGAGCGTCACATCCTCCCCCGGCTCGATGGTGATCTGCTCGGTCACCGGCGAACGGTTGCCGGCGATCGGCCGCGCCAGGAACCGCACCTGCTGCATCCCGCCCACCAGAAAGCCCGGCAGCTTGAACTTGCTCTTCCGCACCCCGATCGCCGTGCCTAACCGAATCCGCTGGCCGCCGGAGATCGCGTAGATGTCCATGTCCGCGAACCCTTGATTGTCCACGTACACGTACGTGTCGGGTTGGGGACCATTCGATGCCGGCGCCACGTGATGCGCACACGCCGACAGTGACAATGCCAACCCTGCGCCCGCTAACCACCGCAATGTGCTTCGCACCGTATCCTCCCGGCCCAGGAGCCTTGCTGCATCGCGCTGCGTGCCGGCGCCCAATCGGCGGACACCGCCTCACGTGCCAGCGTACCATTCGTACCCGCGGTCACTCCAGTACCCGCCGTTGCGCTCCGCCATGAACGACACGCGCGTCAGGTACTTCGTGCACTTGTAGCCGAGCTTGATTGGCGAGTGCAATCGCGCCGGCGCGCCGTGGCCTGGACCCAGCAAATGTCCGTCCAAACCGTACGCCACCAACGTCTGCGGATGCAAAGCGCTGGCCAGGTCCCAGCTTTCGTGATAGTCCGAGTCAAACGACGCAAAATCGACGTACTGGGCCTCGGGTTTCATCCCCACGCGCTGCGCGAGGTCGCTAACGCGAACGCCCGTGTACTCGACCACAGCTGTCCACCCTTCGACACAATAGTGGTTCACGCGTTGGGTCACCGACGGAAGCGATTGCAGCTCGGCTAACGACAGCCGGATCGGATTATCCACCAGGCCCGTCACTTCCAATGACCACGGACCACGTTCGGCTTCGTTCCACACCGGCACGCGATCCGACACGAAGTACTTGGGATACGCCGCGCCTGCAAGCGACGCCGTGCCGTAATCCATGGACCGGTGCCGGAATAGCGCGCGCTCCACTTTCTCGTTCCAGCGTTCCGCGGCGCGCAACGCCGGCCTCGCACGCTTCGGCCCCTCGGAGTCGCACGCCAGCCAGAGCGCAGACGCGAGCGACAACGCGGACAGTTCAATGAAACGCCTGCGCCTCACGGTTGCGTGTCTCCCGACGCGTTGGCATTCGTCGCACGCCGCGGCGGCAACAAGTGGTAGAACGGGCGGGCGTTTCGTTCCTCCGGCGACAACCGCTCATCGTAGTTGCCCGTCACCATCGACGTCAGCGAATAGGGATCGACGGCGAATATCATGAACACGTGTATCACCGCCAGCACCACCAGCAGAATCATCGCCAGGAAATGCCAGTACCGCGCCCACACGTAACCGCCTAACAGATCGGTGAGCAACCCCAACTGAACCGGCTTCCAGATCGCGAGCCCGGTGATCACCGACAGGACGCCCACGACCGGCAGCGCGAAGTACGTGCCCCGCTGCAGCGCGTTGTGTTTGCCCTGGCGCGGATGATCCCGCCGAGCGAATGCGTAGAACTTGAACATCTCCCAGGAATCGCGGAGATCGCCGCGCCGCGGCACGAGGTCGCGCCACTCGCCGTGCAGGTAGATGAATCCCAGATACACCAGCCCGTTCAGCACCAGCACCCACATCGCCGCGAAATGCCAGTTGCGCGCACCCGCCAGCCAGCCGCCGAACGTAAGCCACGACGGAATTGGTTTGTTCGCGAACGGATAACAGCAAAAGGTTTGACCGCGTCGCGCGAATGCCGGATACGCGTTGAAGATGCGCAATCCGCTTCCCACCATGATCGTGAGCGCGACGACGTTGACCCAATGCGTGACACGCACGATCCAGTGATGTCGCTTCACCGAAACCTCCTCATACGGTCCCAACGCGCTCGCGCATCGCACCCCCTGCCGGACCCAACCTATGCGAACGCTGCACGACACGAAAGCCGCGAACGCGCGCGGAGTTCCGACGCGCGTCGACACGTGCGATGGCGTCACGCGACTCGCCATCATTTTCGCGGTGTCTACAGTCTCTCATACACCACTCACCACGCAATGCTCGGACGCACTCATCATCGACAGGTTCTCCCAGCTCGCCACCGGACAGGGCATATTGCGCCATGTCCGAGCCTGGGCTCCTCCCCGATCTGCTGATCCTGTTTGCGCTGAGCGTCGCTGCGGCGCTCGCGTTCCATCGGCTCAGGCTTCCGCCGATCGTCGGATTTCTGATCACGGGCGTCATCTCAGGGCCGTACGGGTTCGGTCTCATCCGAAACATTGCGGACGTCGAATCCCTGGCGGAGATCGGCGTCGTCCTCCTGTTGTTCACGGTGGGACTCGAGTTCTCGCTGCAGCACCTCGCCCGGCTGCGACGATTCCTGTTCATCGGCGGCGCGTTGCAGGTCGGCGTCACCATCGCCGTGACGGCCGCCCTCGCGCGCTCGCTCGCCGTCGCCTGGCCTGTCGCGATTTTCCTCGGCATGCTCGTCGCGTTGAGCAGCACCGCCATCACGTTGCGGCTCTACGCCGAACGCGGCGAGCTCGATACCCCGTTCGGCAACGCCTCACTCGGCATCCTGATCTTTCAGGACCTGTGCGTCGTGCCAATGATGCTGCTCACGCCCGCGCTCGCCGGCGGCGGCCGCAATCCGACGAGCCTCGCGCGCACGCTGCTCGAGGCCGCGCTGTTCATCGCCGCGACCGTCGTCGCGGCCCGGCTCGTGGTCCCACGCATTCTGCACCTCGTCGCCGCGACCCGACGCCGTGAAGTGTTCCTCCTCACTATCGTACTGTTCTGCCTCGGCACCGCGTGGGCGTCGGCCCGTGTCGGCCTGTCGCTTGCGTTAGGCGCCTTCATCGCCGGCATCGTGATCGCCGACTCCGAGTACAGCCAGCAAGCCTTGAGCGACATCGTCCCGCTCCGTGAAGTGTTCAACAGCCTGTTCTTCATTTCCATCGGCATGTTGTTCGACATTCGCACCATCGGCCGATCGCCGTTGCTCGTCCTCTCCGCGATCGCCACGGTCATCATCGTGAAAGTCGTGGTAACGGGCGGCGCCTCACTCGCGCTCGGACAATCGCTGCGACCGGCGCTCGCCACCGGACTCGGACTCGCGCAGATCGGCGAATTCTCCTTCGTGCTGTCCGCTGCCGGCATGGCTGCGGGTTTACTCGACGAGCGCCTCGACCAGCTCTTCCTCGCCGTCGCGGTCGGAACCATGGCGCTCACGCCGGCGCTCATCGATCTCGCGCCTCGCGCCGGCGCCTGGCTCGAGCGACGCACGCCTAACCGTTGGCGCCCGAGCCAGACCGGCCCGACCATGCCGCCCAACGCGCCCATTGCCGACCACGTCATCATTGTCGGCTTCGGGTTCAACGGCCGCAACCTCGCGCGCGTGCTCCGCGATGTCGGCATCGCGTATCGCGTGATCGACTCCAATGCCGGCAT
>DASYXE010000440.1:0-2180 GCA_035935375.1 Gemmatimonadaceae bacterium
AAAATCGGTAAGCGACGCCAGCCCAACGAGGGCTACGCGCGCGGAACGCCCCTCAACGACGAGGAACGCCGCCGCGAGCGGCAGTCGCGAAAGCGAGAGCAGGTTGGGAACGGTCAGGACGCGAGAAGAGCTCACTGGATCTCAACATAGAGGCGGCGAGACACTGCTTCCAGCGTGAACGGCTCACACGACGAAATGCCCGAACCGGGGGTTTCGCCCCGCCTGCCCAGGTGTAGGTTGGATCGCGGCTCACTGCGTGAGGGAGGCGATGGCGGCCACGATCGACGTGTTGCGCAATCTGCAGATTTTCAGCGGGCTCACGAACGACGAGCTCGAGCGCGTATCGGAACTGTGCGAGGAAAAAGCGTACGCGTCGGGCGAGCAGATCTTCCACGAGGGCGAACCCGGGAACCGGCTGTTCGTCGTGATCGAGGGAGAGGTCCGCATCAGCCGACAGATTCCTGGTGCCGGTGAAGAGGCGCTGGCGGTGCTCAAAGCGGGGTCGATGTTCGGCGAGATGGCGGTGTTCGACCGGAGCGAACGGTCCACGGACGCGATTTCGCACGGCGGCACCACGGTCATCACCATCAGCCGCGCCGAGTTCGAGATGCTGTTGGATTTCCATCGCGACATTGCGTACAAGGTGTTGTGGGCAGTCGTGCGTGTGCTGAGTGGTCGATTGCGTGCCACCAACGACTCACTGCGCTCGGTGCTGGCGATGTCCATGTTTTGAGTGCGTCGTCGAGTGTTTGTGACGTGACGGCCCCGCGTCGTTCCGCGTCGGGAAGGGGATGAGCCGGCTCAGCGCGTGGCACCACTTGGCGACGGCGCACCTGGTGCTGTGCGCACTGGTCCTGATCTGGGATTTGTGGGTCGCCGGGCGCGCGGCCCGCGTCCAGGGGGTGCCGCCCATCCTCGCCTTCCTCAGCGCGTTAGGCGGACTCCTCCTGCTGCCGGCGCTGGTCGTGTCGCTCCTCTCGACCTCACTGCTCACGGGCGCGGCGCTCATCTCGGTCGCGTGGATCTGGCCGGCGACCGTGGCGCTGGCGACCGGGCAGGCCGCGCATTCGCTCATCAAGCATCGCACGTCGGTGCCGATCGGCGTGGCCATCTTGTCGTTCGACTTCCTGCTCGCGCTGATCACGCTCGCGCATTGGTTGGATTTCATCGGCGTGTCGCCCGGCACGCCGCTGCTCACGTTGCTCGCCGCCGACCGCAACGCGATCGCGCTCTCGGCGCAGTCGATGGCGCTCGTGATGCCGTGGTTCCTGTACGTACCGGTCTTCGCGCCGGTCACGCCGGGCCGGCCCAACGCCCGGATGCTGGTGCGCGGTGTCATGGCGCTCGTGGCCGCGGGGTGGCTGCTCCTGATCGTGTCGCAGATCCCGTCCGCGGCGCGCGCCGTGCAGAGCTACGACCGGTACGCGCGGCAGCGGTTGCAGGAGCATCCGGACAGCGACTTCGTGGTCGGACTGAAAGTGTTTCCCACGCTCTCGGAGCCGCCGACGCCCGTGTCATTGACCAACGACCTGGGTCTGGCGGATTCGATCGGCGCCGGCGCGCTCACGATCTACTTCACGCCTAACGGAGCGAGCGCGGCGACGCTCGACAGCGTCGCGCACGTGATGGACGACGTGCGCGGATCGCGGCGCGTCATCGCGGCGCTCGATCTGTCGGGGGAGCATCGCGTGTCACCAGCCGCGCTCGCCCCGTACTTCCGCGATCGCGTGGCCGACGTGGAACGCATCGCGCGTCGTCTGCACCCGGATTTCGTGGTTCCCGTGGTGGATCCCACGGGCGCCGCGGCGCGCGCACTCGGGCCCGTTCCAGTGGACGCGTGGGAAGCGTACCTGCGCGCCGCGGTCGCGGCGGCGCACGAGGACACGACGGCCGATAGCGCCGCCGTGCGCGTGCTCGCGCACGTGGGCGGCTTCACCGCCGCCGACAGCGCGCTCTACGCATGGGGCGCGTCGAGTGCGTCACCGGTGGATGCGATCGCTCTCTCGCTGTATCCATGGTTAGGCGGCGCGTCGACTCTCGACGCGCGGATGCGCATCGCCGACGAGTGGGTGCGGGCCGCGCGGTCGTCGAAGCCCGTGTGGGTGCTCGAGGCCGGCGCGTTTCCGCTCGCGCACGGTGAGGACAGTCAGGCGCGCGCGCTGTGGGGCGTGCTGGCGTGG
>DASYXE010000441.1:0-3655 GCA_035935375.1 Gemmatimonadaceae bacterium
GTTAAGAAAAAAACCTGACTTCCGTTGTGCTACCGCCGCTTCCCCACGCGCCGAACGATCACTTTTCGTTATCCTTTGTCTCCCTTTTGTTATCCTTCCCAAGCCGTTGCAGACTGCCCCCGCCGCCGGGGTCCGACTCATTGCGCCGAGCGGGGCTCCGTGGGAAGACCCGCCTGCTGCCAGGCCGCCCACCCTCCGCGTAGGGCGCGGGCCCGGGTCCAACCGGCTTGACGAAGCTGCCGCGCCACACGGGCGCTGGTGGCTTCATCCGTTCAGGCGCAGTACACCACCAGCGTGGCGTGACGCGACAGGCGGAGTGCCGTCGCGTCGCGGACCGGATCGTCCGGCGAGACGCGCACCGCACCGGCCGCCTGGGCGTCGCTGGCCCGGTAACTTCGGTCGGCGCGCGCATCGACGATCACGGTTGCGTCGCCGCGCGCGATGAGGTCGCGGACTTCGTCGATGCCGATGCGGTCATCGGCCGCCGCCGCGTCGTTAGGCGGCGACGGCGCCGCGGCCGGCGGCGCCAAGGGGGCGGTGCCGTGACGTGCGTCGCGCGCGGCGTGGGCGCGCAAGAACAGCGCGAATCCGCCGCCGTGCACCACGACCGAGAGCAGCACGACCACACACGCGATCTCGAACAGATGCGTGGCGCCGGGCAGACCGGCGAACACCGGCAGCAGTGCGAACAACAGCGTGCTGAGCCCCCGCGGTCCGAACAGCGCGATCAATCGGCGTTCGCGCGGGGCCAGTCCCACGCCCGGTATCCGGAGCATCGGAAGCAGCACCACGGTGCGCGCAGCCAGTGCGATCACCGCGAACAGCAGCACGCGTCCGTCGAGCACGGTTAGACCCGACCAGATCACCGACGTACCCAGCGCGACGAAGGTGAGGAGCAGGAGCATTTCGGCCGTCGCTTCGCCGTATTCGAGGAAGCAGTCGCACAGCTCGACGTCCTGTGCGGCGACCATGAATCCGGCCGCAAACGCGGCCAGAAAACCGCTGCCGCCCACGGCCTCGGCAGCGGTGTAGGCCGTGAAGGCGAGCCCCAGCGCGTAGAGCGATTCATAGTCGCGCCGCACGCCGGGCCCGGAGCGGACGCGCGTCATGACGCTGATGCCTAACCAGCCGACGAGCGCGCCCAGACTGGGTCCGAGCAGAAACAGACCGACGGCGTGGCGGCCCAGCGTGCCCGCACTGGCTGGCGCGGCGCCCGGTGCGCCGCCCTGGATGAGCAGCATGCTCATCACCACGATCGGGAGGAGCATGACGTCGTTCATGCCGCTCTCGAGGCGGAGTGCTACCCGTACGGCGTTGGGCAGGGCGCGTGCACGCAGCACACTGCGCAGCAGCACCGGGTCGGTGGACGCGAGCGCGGCGCCAAGGATTGCCGAGTGAGCCCACGGCACGTCGAGCATCCACCGCGCGAGGAGCGCGATCGCCACGGCAGGAACGAACGTACCGGGAATCAGCAGCCGTGCGGCGAGGCGTTTGCGCGCGCGCACCTCGCCGACCTCGATGGTGACCGCGTCGCTGAACAGGACGAGCACCAGCGCCAGGGTCGCGAGCACTTCCAGCGCGGGCGACGTGAGCTCGATGTCCGTGAGATCGAGGCCGAACGGACCGAGTGCCGCCCCCAGCGCGAGAAAGATCGCAACTAACGGAATGCCGCTGCGCTCCACGGCACCCGACAGGAGCGACGCGACGATGATGACAATGCCGGTCAGAGCGAGCGTCGTGACGAAATGCTCCATGGTGCGGTCCTCCGCCAGGGCCATAGCTGATGCAATATCCGCTCA
Source organism: Gemmatimonadaceae bacterium (assembly GCA_035935375.1). Lineage (GTDB taxonomy): Bacteria > Gemmatimonadota > Gemmatimonadetes > Gemmatimonadales > Gemmatimonadaceae > JADGGM01. The sequence goes on from DASYXE010000441.1 coordinate 1,800, forward strand.
CCACGAGTGCAATGACCACTCCTCCGACGAAGCACGCGAGTTTCCGCGACCCGAGCGCCGCACAGGCCGGCGGCTACGTATTGGTGGTGGCCGGCGTGCTCGTGGCGCTGGGCCTCATCTTTCATCCGGTACCAGCAGGCGGCTTCGCGGAGCGCCCGTCGGTGCTGGCGACGACGCCGTGGTGGGGGCCGATTCACGTCGCCATTGCGGGTGGATTCGTGCTCTGTGTGCTCGGCTGCCTGCTGCTGCTGGTGGCCGGCGGCCGCCTAACGGAGACGTGGCCGGCGGCCTTCGCGTGGGGCGCCATGTCGGTCGGCATGATCTTCTTCACGGGTGTCGCGCTGATCAACGGGTGGGTAATGCACTACCTCACGGCGCGCGGCGCGCCGGCGACCGCTCCACTCGTGTTCGACGCGTTCAACCAACTGCTGATCGGATTCGGCTGGTTAGGCAACCCGTTGTTCCTGGCCGGGCTCACCGTCCTGGCGGCGCGCGAAGCCTCCGGGCGCACGGTCGGAATGCCGGCCGTCGTCGCATGGGGTGGGTTACTCGTGGTCGTACTTTCGTGGGGCCGCGGCATCGGCTCGGCGACCGGCCTGTATTTCCTCGAGCCGTTGATCTTCGCCAACGTGCCCGCGTTTCTGTGGCTCGCGTACTATGGATGGCGCGTGTCCGACCTGGCGTCGCGGGAGCGCACCGACGCGTCGTGAAACGCGCGATGGGGTCACAACCCGCGCCCTGTCGTGCGACTTTCACGCGGAGGGCGCGGACCGTATAATTCCGCGCCATGATCCATCGAACGATTGGCAGCATCGCTGCCGTCTGCTGTGCAGCCGGCTTACTGCGGCCCATGCCGGCCGTCGCCCAACGGCCGGAGCAGGGCTACATCATTACGTCGGACTCGGCGCGGCTGTTCTACAAGATCGCGGGCAGACCCGGGCCCGGCGTCGACACGATCATCGCGATCCACGGCGGACCGGGCCTCGATCTCGAGTCGATCTACAATGATTTCGCGTCGGGGCTCGGCCGCAAGCACGTGGTGATCTTCTACGATCAGCGCGGGGGCGGGAAGTCCGAGCTGCCGTCGGACACGTCGCGGCTGGTGGCGGCGCGCCAGGTCCAGGACCTGGACGAGGTGCGGCAGCACTTCGGGCTCACGAAGGTGACGCTCGTCGCGCATTCGTACGGGCCGCTGCTCGCGGCCAGCTACGCGATCGCGCACCCCGACGCGGTCAAGAAGATGGTGTTCTTCGGACCGGTGCCGCCGCGGCGCGGCGACTTCTTCACGCGCTACGGGCAGAACATCAACGCGCGGTTGGACAGCGCCCAACGGGCGTCGCTGGCGCGATTCGGCGGCATCATGACGAGCGACAGTTCGTCCGACGACGCGATTCGCACGGCGTGCCGCGCGTACTGGGCGATCGGCTTGCGGCCGCGGCTCGCGTCGCCTAACGCACTGCGCGTCGTCAAGTCGGATCTGTGTGCGACGGATCCCAAGGGTATTCGCTACGGCACGGGCACCGCCAACGGCGTCATCATGAACTCCTACGGCGACTGGGACCTGCGCCCATCGCTGCGGACGCTCGATGTACCGCTGCTCGTGGTCCACGGCCAGCAGGAGACGATCCCGATGGACCTGATCGAGGAGTGGGTGACGTCGATGCCGCACGCGCGGCTGGTGAAAGTGCCGAACGCCGCCCACTTCACGTATGCCGAGCAGCCAATGATGGTTTGGGCGACGGTCGATCGGTTCCTCGCCCAGCGGTGACCGCATCACGGGGCCGCATGCTTGCGTTTCGTCAAGAAAAAAACAGCAACGGCTCGAGAAGGATAACAAAAGGGAAACAAGGGATACC